>CAZIAU010000040.1:0-11797 GCA_964536755.1 uncultured Bacteroides sp.
CATGGTCCACCCCGTTCTGGGCGTCATCCTCGGTGATCACTATCACCATCTGCTTCCAGTACGGGGTATGTGAAAGGTATTCCACGATCCGCCCGACTGCCAGGTCGTTATCGGCCATGTAGCTTTCGCGGAAGGGATATCCGGCTTCGGGACGATCACCGGCTCCGTGATCCTGTGGAATGATCACAGTAAGCAAGGCAGGCATGGTATCCCTGCCATGCATCCACCTGGAGTCAAATTCCTTTATGAACTGGTCTATCCTGAACTGATCAGGAATGGCCGTATTATAAGTCGGATACTGTTTCGAAGTCCGGTCCCAGACAGGCTGAGGAAGCGGAAAATTGATATAGTGCCTGATCCCTTCGTACTTGTATTGCTTCTCATAAAT
Source organism: uncultured Bacteroides sp. (assembly GCA_964536755.1). Classification (GTDB taxonomy): domain Bacteria; phylum Bacteroidota; class Bacteroidia; order Bacteroidales. The sequence goes on from CAZIAU010000040.1 coordinate 389, forward strand.
TCCCGGCTCAAACATTATACTGAAACCAAAATTAAAGAAATCAATATGGTTCCTTTCAAGATGGTCCCACATGGAACCCGCCTCATTATAATCTTCGGGGTATATGGCACCGGCAGCACCGTTCATTGCATAAACACCCGGGGCTTTTGAACCGAATTTGAATTTCCGGTTCCCTCCGTAGCTGGCAGGGGTGCAGGTTTCAGTCCACTCGTTGGGATAGGTATTGACCAGCCACCGATGCCCGTCAGCAGAAACATCGGAATCTACATAGAAATTGTCAGATATGGCGAATTCGCAGGCCAGTTTAAGATGGTTGACCATCACGTCGACATCCTCCAGGTATGCAGTTCTATTTCTGTTGGTGAAACTTGCTCCCTTCCCGTAGCGTGCCAGGTCAGGATCTCCTCTCCCCTTTTCTACCTGCCCGAAAACTTCATCATAGGTCCTGTTCTCTTTTGAGATAAAAACAAGGTGTCTTATAGGGCTCTTCTTCTCTCCCGGGTAAAGCGGGACGGGATTGTTTCGCCGGCCGACAAATTTTCCCGGACTGGCCTGCTCAAAACTGAAATTATTGGCAATGACCTTCCCCGTCATGGCTTTCAACTCATCATCGGATGGTATTTCCACAACCTGTACGGTGCCCTTCATCAGCGCGCCGATATAACTTCCTTCCGGGCCCCTTTTAAAGTCCTTCCCCCCATTGGGGCCGCTTCCGTATCCCTTGGCATTTGCAACGATCAGCCTGCTGCCGTCATTGCTTACCTTAAGCTTAGCCGGAAACCATCCTGCCGGAATATATCCGGTCACCTGAAGTTCTGCCACATCGATTACCGCGACAGCATTTATCCCTGAACAGGCCACATACAGCCTTTCCTGATCCGGAGAAAGAGCCAGGCCGAAGGGTATAACGCCCCGGAACTGCCTGATGCGTTCATCGGGCTTCAGACAGATGGTGTGAACAACCGTATCTTTTCCCGGCGATATGACTGAGATATTATCGTTGGTCCCGTTGCTAACAAAAAGATAATCACCGGTCGCTACCAGGGAATTGGGACTTGCCCCCCCGACAGCCGGGATCCCATCCACCATCTCCCCCACCAGGTGACCTGTTTTTGTCCTGGCCACCACTTCAGGATTGTCAGGATCTGCCAGGCTGATTGTGAACACCGAAAATGCTTCCGGAGAATTCATCTCTCCCAGGCCGGGAACGGAAATAGTATCGTTGTTTATGCCTTCCCGCATCTCTTTACTGCCATATGCAAAGGCAGGATATTTCAACGCCTTTTCAGTTATATTCTCTTCGGTGATCCCTTTTATCATACTGTATTGAAACATGCCCACATTGGCCACATAGACCTTCTGTTCATCAGGTGAGAGACAGATCCCGAAAGGATACCTGCCAACAGGCACATTACTGATAAGCTCGCCTGTCTCTGTATCGGCAATGACCATCCGGAATCCGATCTGATCAACTGCATATATCTTTTTTCCATCCTTTGAAAGTACCAGGTCACCTATATAGCCATGGGAATAATCACTCCCTCCGGAAACGCAGGAACAATCAATAAACCCTGTTTTCTTTCCGGTGGCCAGATTAAAGATGAAAATTTTATTCTCCTGGCCTCCGGCCACATATACCTTGCTGTTGTCATTTGAAACAGCAAGTCCCATGAAAACCGAAGCCAGTATCCCCCTGTCCGTGGCGGGCCCGGGAGGTACCTGCTGAACCTCAGGTTCTTCCGATAAAATATTCCGGATAATGGTAATGGAAAGAGGGCTTGTACCGGAGTTGGCAGTGATGGCCGTATTCCCGTCAGGGCTGAGGGCAAGGCCATACGGGTGCGGTGCCACTACAATACTGCTGCCTGCAGGTGTAATGATCCTGCCGTTCGGGATGACGGTCCGGCCATCCTTATCAATATTTACATAGCTCTCCCCGGCCGGGGACGAGATTATCCAGGGACTTTTTTCCAGGCCGTTTTTACAGGATGCAAGAATAACAAGCATCGCCGCAAGCAAATAAATGATCCTCATAAAAGGAGTTTCGATGTGATTACCTAAAGGTAAAAAATCCTGATCACCTGTAACAACGGGACCGGCTTAAGGATTATGAATCTCAGGCAGGGTCTTCAGATAGGCCCAGATATCAGATGCTTCCTCATCGGTAATCCTCGGTGCAGGAACCATGGGTGGTTGAACGGTTGTCCCGTCAGGCTTCCTGCCAAAACGAAGAGCGGTCTTGAAGTCCTCCTCTGTCCATGTACCCAGACCGGTTTCCTCGTCCATGGTCAGGTTGGCCGAAATTACCTTATTCATCTGCTTGTCATATAATACATTCCCCCCTCCGAAAAATCCTTTTGAATTTTCAGGATTCATTGGATCCAGTTTGGCAAAACTGGCACTGTGACAGCTGTAACAATCAAACTTTCCCACAGCCAGGTACCTTCCATATGCTGCCTTATCCGTTTTGGGGGGAGCAATGACAGCATCTTCCGGGTAAGGAAGCGGTTCCAGGGCTACCCTCAGCAAGAACTTTGCAAAAAAACTGGGAGTGGATTCGGGTTGATCCATCGTGGATGGCTGAACCAGCGGACTATCCGACCTCAGAAAAGCAATCACACTATACAGATCCTCATCAGAAAGCAACGGGAACTTGGGCATCCACGGAGGTACATACTGTCCGTCCCGCCTGACTCCGCTCCGGATCAGGTAGGCCAGTTCGCCGTCTGTATAATCCGTGATCCCCAGTTCGGGGTCCTGCGTAATATTCGCTGCATATACCTCCCCGAAAGATTTGTCCTCGGACATATAACCGCCACCCAGCTTTCCATCGGTTGAAGCATGGCACTGCATGCAGAGGACAGATACAATTCTTTCGCCCTCAGCTACCCGCTCTGGTGTATATTCGACCTTCAAAGTGGGAAAGTCAACATCGTATTTGGGTATTTTCGCAGTAGCTACAAATACAACAAAACCCACTATAACGACTCCTAATCCCAGGAGAATGAATAATAAGACTCTCAATGACTTTTTCATTTGAATTGAATTTATGTTAACATACTTACCCGACTACTGCCAAAAACTTGATGGCCAGCACGAGGGTAAAGAGATAATAAACAAAAGGGGGCATATCTTTGAATATGATCATCAGAATTGACATTAGTGCTGTACCACCGATCAACATCCATCCCGTCCAGTTGGCCAGTTCAGTTTGCAATAGAAAGATCCCTAAAACAATCAGTCCTGCCTGTGTGAGTATGGAATACAGAATAAACAGGTACGGGGTAAGTGTCCCGTCTACGAATCCTTCAGGGGAGTTCATCCTTTCAATGCAATGCCAGGACCAGAGCATGGAACCTGTCAGCAGGATCGCTACGCTGATCCAGTGCCAATTTCCCGGGACGTATCCCCTGTAATTGAAAAGCAGAAAAGCCAGGCCAAGGACGGTGATCATTGATCCTGCAATAAAAAGTACCTGTCCTATGTTCCACTGGGTCCGCCTCTGGTGAAGAATTTCCAGCCGGGCTGACGGATCGGTCTCCATAAAAACCCTGCTGTAGGGTAGAAAAGCCGCAATCAGAAACAGAATTGAGCCCGTCATCAGTACCAGTCCTGCCAGTTTGTTGCTAAACAAATCCATCGAACCCCTGATTAATTTTGCATCATTGGACAAGTTAAAGCTTTAAACCTCAACTTTTGCCTAAACAGTTGTTAAATTTTAACCTGTTAATCAATATTTTATTTGATTGCATCTGAACTTGTGAAGCACACCCTTCACCGGAGCTCCGTTTCACAAATAGATCTCCCAGGTCTTGCTATGAATAAATATTAGCAGTAAATTCCCGGTCATAAATAGTCTGATATCCATGTACTCCCATAAAATGATCTTTAATCTGTTACTGGTAATGGGAATGGTATCCACTGGATGCAATTCCGATAATCAAAACAGCAAAGAATCTTCAGAAGTAGTGAATCATGTAACCCAGGCAGGCGTAAAACAGGGGCCCTGGGAAATCTATGAGGACTCTGTATTAATTTCCAAAGGATCTTACGTGGATGGATTACCCGATGGTTTATGGACCTCCTACTATAAAAACGGCCAGATGAAAGAAGAGGGTCATTATAATGAAGGTATAAAAACAGGAATGTGGATTGAATGGTACCAGGATGGTGAAATTATGTGGAAAGGCGAATGGGAAAATGGCACACGGAAAATCGGACACATGGATTACCAGGCCAATATTACATTTCTCGGGGACAATCCCAAGGATAATATACTGGCCGTTGACACTCTCTATCATCTGAAAATCAGGATACAGAATATTCCTGCATCTAATCTCTTTGTAGAAGTTACCAGGGGAAAAATTACCAGGGGCAAGGAGCCTGATCTGTATATCCTGAAAACCACTTCTGATACAATGCTAACCATGGCTATCGGTTATATGCCGGATCTGGAATTCAGGGATTTCAGGAATCTGGTCTCTGAAATAGATTTCAAACTCAGATGAGAAAGGTTTCGCAAAAAGCCTTAAAATTCAAATGAAGTTATCACTTCAGAACCGAATCAATCACATTATTGGCTGGTTAACTCCTTTCCTCGGGATTATCGCCTTCGTTTCGCTGTTTTCAAAGTACGGATTCCATCTGCCGGATTTCTGGATTTCAAATCTGCTGATCCTGGATGAAATCATTGCCGCTTTTTTTGTAATCATCCTTCTGTTGAAATTCTTTATGAGTGAAACAAAATGGAAATATGTCCGGCAATCTCCATTTGAATTTGGATTATTGTTGCTCTTCGTAGTTTCCATTCTCTTCGAGGAGATTATTTCCATCGAAGAACCACATATTTTAATCAGAAGAACAACCACACACAGTATTATCAAGCTCTATTTTGTTATCATTCAAATATATATAGTTTTTAATGGTATCATTGCACTGGCAAAAATCAAAGACAAATGGCTTTTTTACTCTTTAAATCCGGCCAGAATACTGATGGTCTCATATGTGTTTGTTATCCTGGCCGGCATGGCCATGTTAAAACTCCCCAAAGCCACCTATGAAGGAATAAGCTGGATCGATGCTTTTTTCACTTCTACGTCTGCAGTTTGCATTACGGGATTAAGCACCGTAAATATCACACAGATTTTTACTTTCGAGGGTCAGGTGGTGATCATGTTGCTGATCCAGCTTGGAGGACTGGGCATCATTACGCTTACCTCTTTTATAGCATTATTCGTGCAGCAGGGATTCCGGCTGAGAGACCAGATCATTGTACAGGAGATTCTGGATAATGAGAACCTGAGTTCGCTTACATCGATTCTGAAGGCCATTGTTTCCATCACGATTGTTACGGAATTAATAGGTGCCTGTTGTCTCTATTTTTCATGGGGGAATCTTGGATTGTCCCAGTCGGAGAGAGTATTCCACTCCGTGTTCCATTCTATATCTGCCTATTGCAATGCCGGATTCAGTACTTTCTCCAATGGATTTGAGACAGCTGAATATCATTTCAGTTCCATATCGCTGATTACCCTTATGCTTCTTATAGTCTTCGGGGGCCTGGGTTTTTACACTTATTCCAACATTTTCAATATCGGTGAAATTAAATTGATACATAAGAAGGGACTGACACTGCAATCAAAAATCATTCTGACAGGCACCCTGACATTTATTCTCTTCGGCGCAGGGATGATATGGATCACACAGTATAAGGGTTGGAAGGATCTTCCAGTGGGAGAACAGGTGCTTCAGTCATTTTTTTTGAGTATAACTTCACGCACCGCCGGTTTTTCCATAGTCCCCATTGGAGGAATTGCCATCCCCACTCTGATGATTGTCATCTTTCTAATGTATATCGGAGGTGCGCCAAACTCTACTTCGGGGGGTATAAAAGTTACTACGCTTATGACCCTTCTGGCCACTCTTGTTGCCTTTATCCGGGGTAAGACAAGGGTGGAAATCGGGTGGAATACCCTTCCCATGAGAATAGTACGAAGAGCACTTATCGTTTTCATGGTCTCCATTCTCCTTATAGTTACTGTCTTATTTGTGATGACATGGACCGAAGATCAGGCTTTCTTTGATATTTTGTTTGAAATCGTTTCTGCTTTCGGAACGGTCGGACTCTCCAGGGGTATTACTCCGGAGCTGACTGAGACAGGTAAAATCCTGATTGCAGGGGTTATGTTCGCAGGCAGGATAGGACTTTTTTCTTTTGCCATTGCCATGAGCGAGGTGAAGGATGATACGAGTTATAAATTCCCGGAAATTAATTTAATGGTAGGTTAATCATGAACGATCCGCGAAGGTATGTTTTAATAGGACTGGGGGCCTATGGCTCAGAGATTGCCAAAACCCTGATTGAAAACGATGCAGATGTCATTGTGATGGACCGTGATCCTGTTGCAGTAAACCAAATGAAGATAGCAGGATGTAAATACGCGGTTCAAATCGATAACCTGGATCCTGCGTCTCTTGCTAAATTTATAAAACCCGACGATGTATTGATCCTTGCAATGGGTGACTCATTTGAGGCTCATATCCTGACTATTGAACTGCTTAAGGGGTTAGGGGTACAGACTATCTATGCGAGAGCCACCAAAGATATCCAATACAAAGTGCTGGAAAAAATGGATATCACCGAGATCCTGTTCCCGGAAAGACATGAAGGAAGAAGATTTGCACTGAAACTTCTGAACCGTAATCTGCATTTCATTGATGAATTTGCATCAAACATTTTTCTTATCGAGGTCCCTGTAACAGAAGAACTGGCAGGGAAAACCATTCTGGAACACGAAATTAGAACAAAGTACAACGTGAACATCGTTGGATTAAAAACTTTGAAAAGAGAACCTAAAAACCAGGAGTTATATAACACAGAATATGTAGGGTTTGAAAAAACTATCCTGAGCACGGAACACTGGCTGCTGGTTGTCGGGACAGAGACCGACCTGGAAGAGTTGGTAAGAGCAACGCGATAGTCCCCTTAAGGGATCCGGAACGATCCCACTGGAAAAGGTTATTTAATTTGTCATGTTCCTGAATTATAGTTGGACCCACATTAATTTAACATAAAATATATCCTTTTCAGGATTTTTCACATGGCCATTGTTTACCTTTAGTTTCAAAACAGAGATTTGCAGGAGTATCATATACTCTGCAAACCAAAATTCCAGATAATGTCCAGGCTGAACCGGATCATTCTGATTATTATACTGATTTCGGAAGGGGTTGATGGCATGAAGTTAGATGCCCAGGGTAAGTTTCAGGTTGGAATTTCATCCCAGGTTCAGAACACCAGGTTACTGGTGGATTACTCGAGTACTAAGGTAAAAGGTGCATATCGTCCGACGACTTACTTTTATCTTGAATATGATTTCGGCAGGCACCTGGGGCTGCACACCGGTCTGGGACACACAATGATGACACAGAACAGTGATGCATTTAAAAACAATTTTCACTATCTCTCTTTACCCCTGCATCTTAAAATCGGAAGACTGAAAGGCGATAACCGGCTGGCTTTTACATCTTTCATCGGAACGGACATGCACTATCCGTTAAAAGCCACGCATGTTTCCCCTGCAGGTGACAGGACGGACATTATGAACTATACCCAGAAATTCCATGCAGATATTACAGGAGGAGCAGGAGTCAAGTTCGGGCTTTCAGACAGTTTCTCCATGGAGGCCCTGGTTTCTATATCACATGGTAGCAATATCGCCATAGATAATGCTGCCCTCATGGATATTAATAATCTGAACAGAGGTTTCAGAATAAATCTCTCATACAGGTTTAAATGATACGAAGATTCCTATACCTGATTTCAGGAATTGTCCTCGTGCTCCACCTGGGCTCATGTGAGAGCATGGACACAATTGATGAATCCCTCTCCCTTGAGCAAAGGATAGACCAACTCATGGAACCCATTGTCATATTCGGTAATCCGAGTGCTGCCATCATTGGTATTGTTCAAAACGGTGAAAGGAGTTATTACGGATATGGAGATGCAGGGTTGGGGGATGGCCCCCCACTTCCGAATACCATTTTTGAGATCGGTTCTATCACGAAAACATTTACAGCAACACTCCTGAGCCAGTTTATTATGGAAGGCCTGGTATCATTGGATGATCCCATTGACATGTTTCTGCCGGAAAGTGTTGATCCTCCCACATTCGACGGGCAGCCGATACGCCTGCGCCACCTGGTCACCCATACTTCAGGACTGCCAAGGTCGATCTGCAATTTCAATATAGATTCCACTGTGTGGTCCGAACTCGGTCCCCAGGATCTGTATACATTTCTGAACGATATATCAAGGCAGGCATATCCATTTGACGATTACACCCATGACAATGAGCTCCAGTCCCTGGGTACAGAATTCAGGTACTCCAATGTGGGAATGGCCATTCTGGGTCATATCCTGGAGCTGGTTTCCGGGGAACAATTTGATCAGCTGGTTGAGGAACGGATCTGTTCACAACTGAATATGGATGATACAAAGGTTTATAAGAATTATACCCGGGAACAGAAAGAGAGGATCCCAAAGGCCTATGATTTAAACCAGTACGAGAAGGAATTACCCCATGAATTGGGTGCAATGGTTCCGGCTGGAGGTATTTTATCCACGGTGAACGATATGCTGGACTATATGGAGGCCAATATGGAAGACTCCACCTTTCTTTCAAAATCCATGAAAAAATGCCACGAAGGAATCTATTTGAAAGAAGACCTTGCCGGTACTTTTCCACGGAGAATAGCGGATGCCATAGGAATGGCGTGGTTTATTTCGTACGAAAACAGGGATACCATAGCCTATCACAACGGGGGATACAACCATCTGAGCTACATGAAATTCAATATTACCAAAAAGGTGGGCGTTGTGGCGTTCTCAAATACGGCAAGCGAGGTTCCATCGAGTGTTATTGAAACTATTTTTAACTGGATAAATGAGTGAGTTGATGAAGCAAGCAACCAGATACCAGTTGTTGTCAGTGATCACCCTTCTGATCCTTGCATACGGCCCTTTATATCCTCAGAAAGGTATGCACTATGGTATCTCAATTGGGATTCAGAACACTCTTTTGAGATCAAAAGGTTATTCGGAGATCGATGTGAAAAATGCATTCTGCCCGCTGGTAACAGCAGATATTGAATATGGATTTTCAGATTATTTTGCCATTCAGTCCGGCATCGGGTATGCTCTTTACTCTCAAAATACAGGCAAATTCCGAAACAACTTCAATTACCTCGTGGTTCCACTCTATTTAAGGTACGGGGGATTCAGGAATAATAGGAGGTTTGCCCTGAGCCTGTTTGGAGGTGCGAACTATAAATTCCTTGTCTCGGCCAGTAATATTTATCGGGATGAGAAGAATGACATTGCAGATTATACCAGAGGATTCCATCGGGACTATACGGCCGGTGTGGGAATGATATATAAACTTGATGACAGTTTTGTCCTGGAATCCCACCTCACCGGCACCTTTTTGGGTGGATCTTTTAATAAAATCTCAACTGATGGATTTTTGCTGAGAAACTTTAACTACGGGGCAGTTATCGGCTTCAGATATCGTTTCAGGTAAAAAAGATTGCCAATTTTTCAGATTATAATGTCATTATGACATTGAATTGCTTTGGCACCTGATTTGACTAACTGTACATGGAGTTAATTAATATATAGTTAAATTAAAATTATGGAGGATAAAACGATGACACTAGCAAGATTATCAAACAATCGGTTTCCATCTGCTCCTTCATTTTTCGATAGATTTTTTGAAGGAGATTTGATGGATTGGAACAGAAACAACTTTTCAACCACAGACACCACAATGCCGGCAGTCAATGTCAGGGAAAATGACAATGAGTTCCAGCTTGAAGTTGCCGCCCCGGGCATGAAAAAAGAGGATTTCAAAGTAAATTATGAAAACGGACGCCTGACCATCTCGTCAGAATTAAAGAATGAGGAAGTTGAAAAAGAGGGCGAAAAGGTGACCAGGAAAGAGTTCAGTTACCAGTCTTTCCAGCGTACATTTACAGTTGCAGAAAATGCTGTTGAAGCTGAAAAAATTACCGCCAGGTACAAGGATGGTATACTCTTCATAACGTTACCTAAACGGGAAGAATTAAAACCAAAACCGGCAAAGGAGATTAAGATTTCCTGATCCATCAAATGGAAAAATCAGGGTAAGGGGTAGCTCGATGAGCTATCCCTTATTTATTATATAACTCCCGTCCGGCATTTGCAAGTTCTATTATTTGCTAAATTTGGGTTGAATCTCCAACTGGCTCGCTTATGAGGATCCATTGGTCCAGACAGCTGATCTTATATGTTATCCCGGTTATAATCGTTATCTGGACTGTTTATCTGAATTTCTTCCTCGGACCTTTTTATCTGAGGGGGATTGACCCCGAATATATATACCTTGTCAGCGGATTAAATTGCGCAACACTTGATTTCAATAAAATCGGGCATATCGATAATCCGGGTACAACGCTGCAGCTTTTAACCGGGATATTTTTTCGTATAATCCACCTCTTTACAGGTCATAAGAATATCGTCACCGATGTCATTTCCAACCCTGAGATGTATCTTTCCATAAGCAGTCTGATGCTGACCGGGATCACTTTCTTTCTGATCCTCCGGCTTGGAATGCTTGTATACAGGTATACCTCGGATCTCCTGGGTGCCCTTGTATTGCAGTCTGCTTATTTTTTCACTGAAGTTCATTTCGGGATCCTTTCAAGATACAATCCGGACAGGTTACTGACAGTTATAATACTCCTTTTCTTTATCCTCTATATCAGGCATCTTTATGATCAGAAGTCTGACCCTGTTAAATTCTCCGTTCTGTCCGGTATAATAATGGGAGCCGGTATTATGACAAAATATAATTTCATACCTTTGTTAATCCTTCCGTTTATTCTGATTCCCGGCTGGAAAAACAGGTGGTACTATACCTTATCCACCATTGGCACTGCCTTCATATTATTTCTTCCGATTTCCTCAAAAATCAAAGCACACTGGCGGATAATCACGGAATGGATCACGCATACCGGTTTATATGGATCCGGTGAACAGGGGATCATTGACTCCACAAGCTTCTTTAAGAATATAGCTGCTGTTTTCATAAACAATCCATCATTTACAATCATCACCGTACTGGGCGGATTATGCATACTTATTCTGGCCATAAGGCCAAAATTGAGAGCTTTGAACAGGAATGGGTTCCTTTTCCTTATAGCATCCTCTATTTCTATTTTTCTGGGCCTGTTATTAATTGCCAAACACTATAAGGGATACTACTCCCTGCCGATCCTTACGTTGATCCCGATGCTCTTTTACACCATCATCCAGATAATTGAGCGAACGGTCCATTTCCGGTATAACAGGTTAATATATTATACCTTTTT
>CAZIAU010000041.1:0-11691 GCA_964536755.1 uncultured Bacteroides sp.
CGGTCCGACCACAATAACATATGAATTCCTGGAAGAACCCCTTAAACGGAGTAAAGTGCTGCTAACCGTCCCTGTATACAGATGCCAGGGATCCGGACTGGTAAGGGTGGAAGTTACAGTTGCCCGGGATGGATCTGTGACAGAAGCCAGGATAAGGGAACCCATCGAAGGCGATGACAGAACCTGTTTTGCGGAAGCAGCACTGTCAGCTGCCCGCTCATCAAAATTCAGGATAGAGATCAATGCCCCGGAGAAGCAAAGAGCAATGATTACTTATAACTTTATTGCGCAGTAATCTGCAAGAGACGGTTGGCGGTCTGTGCAATGCCAGGAATATCCTGATCGAGCATACATCTGAAATGTTTTTTCGGGCATTTCTGATATCCGATTTTTGAACAGGGTCTGCATTTCAGATCCGGTACTTCAAAAACAGCGGATAAAGGATCGGCATTATATGGATACATCCCGAAGGCAGGAACAGTATTCCCCCAAACAGAAATAATTTTTTTCTTAAATGCAGCGCCAATGTGCATCAATCCTGTGTCGTGCGTTATCAGCACATTTGCCTGTTCAACCAGGGATGCGGACTGATGAATGTTATACACCCCACAGGTATTAAGAATGTATTTCCCGGGCAGGTCTCTCTTTATTTCATTACCGGTATTGATGTCAGCCTCGCTTCCCAGAATAATGACAGGAGAAGACAACTTCGAACAGAGGTCAATAAGTGATTCGACAGGAAGTTTCTTGGTCCGGTGCTGAGCTCCGACAGCCAGGCCGATATAACCGTTCTGATATTCCGGGGGCAGTGATGACAGCGGGACCCTGTATTTGTCAGGGATAAAATAATCCAGTCCCAGGTCGTCCTTCCCGGATATGAAAGACCGGATAGTGTTCAGGTTCCTGTCAACCAGATGCAGGTCAGGAAGCCTGTTTATTTTGAGATTCACATACAACCATTTCTTTATATTTAACTTGTTAACCGAAAAATCCATCCGTTTCAATTCATATTTTATCCTTGCCGAACGGGTATTCCGATGAAGGTCAATAATGTAGTCAACCCCCACTTTTTTAAGTTCTTTAATGACCGCACTCATATTTCCATTGAGTGAATGGACATGGTCAATATAAGGATTGGCTTCCAGGATTGAAGTAAAATCAGATTTGGTCAGGTAGTGGATTTCGGATTCTTCGACCTGCTGTTTAAGATGCCGTATTACAGGAGTGGTGAGTATGATGTCACCGATGGAACTGAATCTGACAATCAGAAATTTTATCATTTAAACCAGATCCTTGAAAAAGAGCAACAGAGCCAGCCAGTATTCAGAATTGTTTTCATTGTTCTCAAGAAGCATATAAGTTCCCCTGTCACCTTCCCCGAGTTCAGGTTTAAACAGGGTTAAATACTCCTCATCCACACCGGTTACAAGTTGGGCAACGTATGGAAATTCAGACAAACTGGATGTAACAAACAATGGCTTTTTCAAACCGGCAATGGTATCCTGAATATTTATCTGAGGTAAAAAATATTCACCCGGGCTCAATGCCACTACCGCCCTGACATTATTATTTTCTTTGGCGATCTTCAGACACAGGGAACCGGTGGATCCGCTTCCAAACAAAACTACTAACTGTTCGGATTTATTAACTGCATATTCAATGGCAGCCAATATATCCAGTTCAATATCTTCGGCTCCAGTGGAACATCTGGCCTCTCTGCATCTTTTAGTTGTTTCGTTGGAAACAAAGTTTCTGTTGCCGCCATTACGTGTATCCACAGCCAGGCAGTTATAATCCATTTTACAAAGTCGACGGGCAATAGTCTGGTATTCTCCCCGGCTTGATTCCTGTTCGTGAAACAACAGAATATAGGGATTGTCCTTATTGATAATATACTCGTCAGCAGTTACTTCAAGACCATCACCCGAAGTAAAACTTACGGTACTTTTCCTGATCACATTAAAGGAGCTGAGTATAGGGGTTAATACTATAATGCACAGAAATAATAAAAACCTCAGTGAAATACTCCTTTTCTGATTACTTCTTTGCTGTTTCTGCAAGGACAATAATTTTGTCGTTTTTAACTTCTATTACTCCGCCATCCACCTCAAAATATGAGGTACTCCCTTTTTGGTCGATGATCTTTATTTTACCCTGCTCAAGGGTAGAGATTATGGGTGCATGGTTTTTCAGAATCTCAAATGAACCTTTGGACCCGGGGACCTGGACCAGGTCCACTTCTCCTGAATATAATTGATGATCCGGTGATATGATCTCCAGCAGCATAAGATTAATCCTTTGTTTCAGCCTGCAGCTTCTTTCCTTTCTCAATGGCCTCCTCGATGGTGCCAACCAGGTTGAAAGCTGCTTCCGGGTATTGATCCACCTCTCCGTCCATAATCATGTTAAATCCTTTAATAGCGTCTTCAATATTCACAAACACCCCGGGGGTTCCTGTAAATTGCTCTGCCACATGGAATGGTTGTGACAGGAACCTTGCAACACGACGGGCCCTGTGCACCACCTGCTTGTCCTCCTCTGACAATTCATCCATACCAAGGATTGCAATAATATCCTGTAATTCGGTGTAACGCTGCAAAAGCATCTTCACCTTCTGAGCTGTATTATAATGTTCTTCGCCCACAACATCTGCTTTTAATATCCTGGAGGTTGAATCCAGAGGGTCCACGGCGGGATAGATACCAAGAGATGCAATTTTCCTGCTTAACACCGTTGTTGCATCCAGGTGTGCAAATGTCGTAGCCGGTGCCGGGTCGGTCAGGTCGTCCGCAGGTACATAAATGGCCTGAATGGAGGTGATGGAACCTCGTTTGGTCGAGGTAATCCTTTCCTGCATGAAGCCCATTTCAGTTGCAAGTGTGGGTTGATAACCCACCGCGGAGGGCATCCGGCCAAGCAAAGCTGAAACTTCAGAGCCTGCCTGGGTGAACCGGAATATATTATCTACGAAAAAGAGAATATCTTTTCCACTGCCCTTTTCATCGCTATCGCGGAATGATTCTGCAACGGTCAATCCGGATAAAGCCACTGTGGCACGGGCCCCGGGGGGTTCGTTCATCTGGCCGAAGACCAGTGTGGCCTGTGATTGTTCAAGGAGCTCATGATCAACCTTATCAAGGTCCCAGGAGCCCTCTTCCATACTTTTCTCAAATGCTTCCCCATATTTTATAACACCCGACTCTATCATTTCCCTGAGCAGGTCATTACCCTCCCTGGTTCGTTCACCCACTCCTGCAAAAACGGATATTCCTTCATACTTCTTGGCAATATTGTTGATCAATTCCATGATAATCACGGTTTTCCCTACTCCCGCACCACCGAAGAGACCGATCTTTCCTCCCTTTGAATAGGGCTCAAGAAGATCAATGACCTTAATACCTGTAAATAGAACCTCAGATTCGGTAGACAAATCCTTATATGCGGGAGGATTGTTGTGTACCTGGTATCCACTGCTATTATCCACAGAACCAATACCATCAATGGCTTCTCCAACTACATTAAGCAATCGTCCCTTTACGGTATCTCCCTTTGGCATTTTGATTTCTTCACCGGTGGCCATCACCTTTATACCCCGCCGAAGACCATCGGTGGAATCCATGGCAATGGTTCTTACGGAATGTTCACCAATATGCTGCTGAACCTCGATAATTAGAATATTGCCATCATCCCTTTTTATTTCAAGAGCTTCATGAATATTTGGAAGTTCGATCCCTGATTCTTCAAAACTTACATCAATGACAGGCCCGATAACCTGTATGATTTTTCCAACCATCTTTGACATTTAAACGCTTTTTTATTCAGTAAATCCTATTTTTTCAGTCAGACAAATTTAGTACTTTTTTAACGGGTTCTGTGTAAAAAAGAGAGAAAGTGAAAAAGCAAATAAGGATCCGGGTCAGCAGAGGATTAAGAACAGTGCGGAAGGAAAAGAAAATTCACCCGGGATCATTCAGATTGGAAGATTGTAACTAAATTGGTGTTAACTCGTAAAAATGCTAATCAGGAGACTGTTTCCATCATTTTGAAAACAAGAATATTTTCATTGGCAGGACGGGTAATTGTTGGCCTGGTTCTTATACTGAGTGTCCCTGTTAAAGGTCAGATTTACAGGATTGGAGGTGGACTTTCCTTCGCATCCGGGACCGAGTTCAATTCAGGTGAAACCGGTAATCCGGGTCTGAAAATTAAAACCTGGATCACACTGGATAAGCGTCAGACCATTCATATTGTACCCTCCATATCAGTTTATAATCCCTATAAGCTCGAAAAAGCATACCTGACACTTACAAACTATATGTTCCATGGCGATCTGGACGGACAGTATACCTTCTTTCAGGAAGGGACACTTAAAGTGGCGGGTTTTGCAGGCGCAAATTTCACCTATCTGGTTTCAGATTATGAACAGCTTGTGGATCTGGGAAAAGAAGTTCTGTCCGATGCAACGGATTTTAGCGTAGGGGCAAATGTGGGAGGTTGCCTGGAAATGCGCATGGGACCCAGATGGGACTTCAATGTTTCAGGGAAATATCTCTTTTCGAAATATGATCATTTTATTATATCAGTAGAGGGAGTATATTATTTTAGAAACAGGCGCAGAACCTACAGGAGATAAAAGTTTACTATATGGTTCATATGCTTTTTTTCTTATCTTTAATCATCGTTAAATGAGCATTCATACGTATCAGAATCAGATAAGACATTGTTATGGCTAGCTTGAGTTTTTTACTGGGCATGGTTCCCGGAACCGAAAAGGTGGAAACAGCAGATGATCAGTTAAGAGCGGATTATCAAGCTTATCAGGATTATGAGGTGTCAGACGAATTCAAGTATTATTTAGAACTAGAAAAGGAAGTTAATTCCAGCGAATTTTCACTTAGGAAGAAAAAAATACTGAAGGAGAAATATAAAGCTTCAGAAGCATTCAGGAAGGAAGAGCGGTATAACAATTTATCGAAGCGCTCAAAGGGTGATGATCAATCTGAGGAGCTTAAAAAACTTGATGACTATATTCATTCTGAGGAATTCATTAAGGAGAAGCAGTTCCTGACAATGAAGCCCAGGGAACGGTATGAAACGACGGAAGAATACCGGAAAGAAACAGAATACCAGACCCTGAAGAAATCTGAAAAGGTTCTATGGTATTACAAGACAAAGAAAAAGTATCCTTTTAAGGAGATTGAGAAATGGGACCTGACTTTCGAGGAGAAGTTTAATAAGTCAAGCCTGGACAGTTCAAAATGGATGACCAGGTATATCTGGGGAGATAAAACCCTGGACAGTTCCTTTGTTCTTGAGGATGACAAGAGCTTCATAACCGATGGGGACAATATTGAATTTTATGATAACAAAGCCAGGATTGTAACAAAAGCAGGAAAAGCGGAAGGCCTGGTCTGGCGTTCCGAACAGGGCTTTGTAATGGAGGATTTTGATTTTACATCGGGGTTGATCAGTACGGCAAAGTCATTCAGGCAAAAGTACGGCATCTTCAAGGCCAAGATAAAAATGGCAGGCGGATCTGTAGCCCAGGCATTCTGGATGGTATCTGATTCCATGTTACCACACATAGATGTGGCCAGATATGAAAATGGTAAATTGCATACTGACTACTTTTTTGGAAAGGGAACCAGCCCGAATAAATCGATCTCCAAAACAGGAGGGGGGCGGTATGCCGATGAGTATTTTATTTACACTCTTGAATGGTCCCCGAACAAACTGGTATGGAAGATTAATGATAAAGTCTTTAAAACCCAGACATCGGGAGTACCTCAGGAGGAAATGTTCATAAACTTTTCGTGTAATCTGAAGAAGGATGCTTCCGAAAGCGGGCTTCCTTCGGCCATGGAAATAGACTGGGTGAGAGTCTACAAATTAAAATAGAAAACAGTGCTATGCACTCTGCTCTACGCACTGATTTATACCCTGTCCGGGAAATTGGATAGGGTTTTTTATGAACGGGTTTTTGAAATCTGAGTTTCTGGAAAATTTTATAAAATCACAGCATATGGAATTGAGGAAAATTATTACCGGAGTCCTGTTGGTTATTGTGGCTAGCGGAGTGAATTCACAGGACAGGATCACAGGAAAGGGATTTGCTACGAGATCAGAGGTTATAGCCCGGGAGGGAATGGCGTGTACAAGTCAGCCGCTGGCAACACAGGTGGCCCTGGATATACTGAAAGCAGGAGGTAATGCCATCGATGCAGCCATAGCGGCAAATGCTGTGCTGGGACTTGTGGAACCCACCGGAAACGGCATCGGGGGCGATCTTTTTGCAATTGTATGGGATGCGGAAACGGAACAGCTTTACGGATTAAATGCCAGTGGGCGATCACCACGGTCTTTAACACTTAATTATTTCAAGGATAATGGTTATGAAAGGATCCCTGCACATGGTCCGTTACCGGTTTCAGTTCCCGGTTGTGTGGATGGCTGGTTTGAACTTAATGGCAGATTTGGATCGATGGAGATGGAGAAGTTACTGGAACCGGCAATCAGATATGCGCGCCAGGGTTTCCCGGTCACTGAATTGATTGCCCACTACTGGGAAGGCGGAACCAGCGTATTAAGCAGATATCCAAATATAAAAGAAGTATATATGCCCGGAGGAAGAGCTCCTCGAAAAGGAGAAATATTTAAAAATCCGTATCTGGCAAATACCCTGGAGAAGATTGCCAATGGTGGCAGGGATGCATTTTATAAAGGAGAGATAGCCAGGACTATCGATCGGTTCATGAAAGAACAGGGTGGATTTCTTTCATATGAAGATCTGGCCTCCCATCATTCCGAATGGGTGGATCCCGTAAGTACAAACTACAGGGGTTATGATATATGGGAACTTCCCCCCAATGGACAAGGGATTGCTGCACTTCAAATCCTGAATATACTTGAAGGTTATGATATTAAATCCATGGGTTTTGGCTCTGATGAGTACATCCATCATTTTGTTGAAGCGAAAAAACTGGCTTTTGAAGACAGGGCCAGATACTATGCCGATCCTGCTTTTAACAAAATCCCGGTGGAAGAATTGATATCAAAGAGTTATGCTGCGGAAAGAAGAAAACTGATAGATCCCCATAGAGCATCCAATACTCTGGAAGCGGGTAATATTGAACATGGAAATACTATTTACATGACGGTGGCGGATAATAAGGGCAATATGATCTCATTAATACAAAGTAATTACCGGGGACTGGGATCGGGAATGTGTCCGCCGGGACTCGGTTTTATATTCCAGGACAGGGGGGAGTTATTTACTCTGGAGGAAGGACATTTTAATGTATATGAACCGGGTAAAAGACCCTTCCATACAATTATTCCGGCTTTTATTACAAAAGATGGAAGGCCCTGGATAAGTTTTGGAGTAATGGGAGGGGACATGCAGCCTCAGGGCCATGTCCAGATAGTGATTAATATGATAGATTTTGGCATGAACCTGCAGGAAGCGGGTGATGCACCGAGGATCCGCCACAGTGGTTCCTCTCAGCCCACGGGGACGAAAATGACAGACGGGGGGGTGGTATACCTGGAATCCGGCATACCTTATGAGAGCATCCGGGGCCTTATAAACCGCGGCCATAAAATACAATTTACTGTGGGTGGCTATGGCGGATACCAGGCCATTCTCAGGGATGAATTGAACGGTGTTTATTTTGGTGCCTCAGAATCCAGAAAGGATGGCCAGGCAGCGGGGTATTAGTGCGAAGTGCGTACTTCCTACGCACTCTGCACTGTGCCCTGTACACTTGCACTGTCACACTGTCACACTGTCAGAACGGCCAGAATCTTGGTATTACCAGAAGAGAAATAATCAGTGCTATAATATTCAGGGGCAGTCCTATTTTCCAGTAGTCACTGAATCTATAATTGCCTATACTCTGCACGATGAGGTTGGTCTGGTAGCCGATGGGGGTGGAAAAGCTTGCTGATGCGGCAATACATATGGTAATGAAAAAAGGTTTGGCATCAACACCCAGTTGGGTGGCTGCTGCGTATGCTATAGGGAATGCGATGGCAGCTGCAGCGTTGTTGGTTATGATTTCGGTGAAAATATTTGTGATCAGGAATATGGCTGCCAATACCCCCAGGGGTCCGAATCCCTTGGAAAGGTTAATGGTGTTTCGGGCAATAAAATCGGCAGCTCCAGAATTATGCAGGGCCCGGCTGACTCCAATTGCACAGGCTATGGTAATCAGTACATCCCAGTTTATTGGTTTGGTATATTTTTTCGGGGTAAAAATTTTCATCAAGGCCATAAGTACGACAGTAACTGCCGCAAAGAAAAACATGTCGAAATCGTTTTTGCTCTTAATGGGGATAAATCTTCCTATGGTTGCGCCTGCAATCATAATAAAAACAAGTCCCATAGCTATCCATCGACGCCTCCTGTCTTTGGAATCGTCCATTTCACCTATTTCGGAAGCCATATAGAATACCCTGGATTCACCCCAGTACCTTGTGAAATCTGCCGTGGTTAACAGCATCAGGTTATCCCCCACCTTCAATTCAAGGCTGCTGAGATCGGTTGTTATACGTTCACCATTGCGGTGCACGGCCATCACTACTGCATTGTAATGCCCGAAGAAATCGAAATCGCCGAGAGTACGCTGAATTCCGGGAAAGCGCGGGGCTATGACTACTTCTACCAGCTTCAGTGATTTTTTAAGAAAATCGGGATTCACATCATCAAGGACTCTTAGTTTTACTCCGGAGGATTGGGTCAGGTAACCCACATCTTCTGAACTCCCTGCAACTAAAAGCTGATCATCGGCTTCAAGCAGAAAAGGTGAATTGGATATCTTAATATGCTTACCCTCCCGGATCACTGTTCGCACGGTGAATTCGTTAATGCCGGGCAGTCGCCTCTTCTCAATTTCTTTCCCGATAAAATTCGAATTATCAGGCAGATAAAGATCAAAATAGTATTCCCTGGTATCATTTGGAAAACTGAACCTGGGAATCTTTTCACCGGGAAGCAGCCTGTTGGCAAAAAGGTTTATATAGAGGAAACCAAAGAAAACAAAGAATAACCCGACCTTGGCCAGTTCAAACATGCTCAGGCCCTCCATTCCCTGGTCCAGCATCATGCCATGAACCAGCAGGTTTGTGGAAGTGCCAATCAGGGTACAGGTGCCTCCAAAAATTGTAGCGTATGAAAGTGGTATTAGGAATTTTTGTGAAGGAAGGCTCAGTTTATCTGCCCATTTTTTAAGCATAGGGCCAAATATAATGACCACCGGAGTATTGTTTAAAAATGCCGAGATAGCAGATACCGGGATCATGATCTGCATGAGTAACCTGGGAATTGGTTTTCGTTTCTTTGGTAGAATAACTGCCCCGATTTTATTCAACACCCCTGATTCTTTGACTCCTTCACTGACCAGGAAGAGCAATGCTACAGTAATCATTCCTTTGTTCGAAAACCCGGATAGGGCATCCTCAGCAGAAATAATGTCAGTGACCATAAAAATAACCAGGGCTGTAAAAAGTATCAGACCCGGACGCATAATTTCCTTCACAAGGGCAACAATCATGATCAGGATGACGCCCAGGGCTATATAACCGGAGATGGTCATAGTTTATACATTATATCTGTCCAGCCAGGAAGAGGTAATATTGAAGGTTTCCGGCCGTAACAAATATCGTCCAATTTAATGGCCAGACACCGGAATACCAAATTATTTTTGATACCCCACCTTACAAACCGGTGTAAACCACTATCCGGATGACTGTATGGGCAAACCGTTATGCACCTTCCGCAATCGGTTCCGGAGAGGGTCCAGAAATGGTAACATTTTTCCGAATTGATCTGCCACCTCTCAATTCCATCAATGGATTTTCGGTGTCCCCCAGGTATGGCACCTGCCGGGCACAACCTTGCACATTTCCTGCAATGATCACAGAAATGAAGAACTGTTCTGTCATGTCTGGGTATAGAATGGGCAATCGGCATATTAGTGGTAACCACTGAAATCCTCACCCTGGGACCCAGACCAGGCGTCATAAGCAGGCCCATCCGGCCTATGATACCCAATCCGGCGTCTGCGGCCACCAGTGGACATATCAAATCATATCTGCCATCAATATGGGCTGTAGCCTCATAGCCCAGTTTCCTGATAAAGCCTGCCAGCTTTATAGCATGTATTCCCGAATGCAGGTATTGTTCCGAGGACTCCATAACCGCGGAACCTGCCGGAGCGGATTGCATCATCCTGTGATCCATTTCCACAGTAATAGCTATGGCATTCTCATGATAATGAGGTATGGGATCACCCGTTCGGGGACCCCGGCCCTTATGAGAATATAGGTGATAATCTTTAAGCGCGGTAAATCCAACACTATGAGCACCAGTCTGCTTCAGCCAGCTGGAAATGAATCCGGCAATTCTTTCAGGATCAACAGATCCATTTTTACTGATTGATAATTTATCATGATCCTGAGATTCAGGCAGGGGAGGAATAGGTACTGTGCTTCCCCGGGTCAGGTGCCCAAGAAAATCGATAATTTCGAAATTTGCCTTCGATGCTGTAAAAGTTGCAGGGTGGTAGTACCCTCCCTCTTCGGAGAGAAGCCCGGGAGTTTCGCGTGCACGATCGTCAATCTCCCTGAAGTCCGGATTTAGTTTATAATACGATTTATATGCAGCAGTCCCGGGAACGAGGAGACGTCGGGAAAGTACAGTATCTGCTTCATGGAGTCGTTTTGAGGGAGGAATATACTTGTATGAATATGCGCCTCTAACGGGCAGAAAAATTATGAGGGCGGCCACCGCAAAGAAACAAATGATAATAATTTCCAGAGGCATTTAATAGCAGTTCCAGTAGGTGGTTATACCTCCCACGGTTTCCGGGCTTGAATTTTGTTTTTCCTTCAATGCATCCCCGCAATAAGGTAATGGGGTTCCATATGATTCAACACCGTTTTCGACCGTTACAAATTCACAGGTACCGCATTCCTCAAGAAATTCACAGCCAGGAAGCAATATCAGTACTATACAATAAAAAGCAGTAAACAACCTTTTCCCTTGTTTCATAAGGCCCAAAGAATTTCTCTGCAAAAATATAACAAGTAACAGGGATATACAATTATTGAGGGTATATTATTAAATTAGAAAGATTAATTCCAGAAGATCCGATGGCCCGTGGGAAGCGTAAAATATTTCGAATATTAAGTTGGATCGTACTCGGCTTTTTTTCGTTTGTCCTGCTGATTACTGTTTCATTTTACCTGGGGAGGGGTTGGATTATGACCAGGGCAATAGCTTATGTTAATAAAAATCAGCCGGGTGAGTTACAAATGGGACAGATGAACCTGATCCCTTTCATGAGTTTTCCAGATGTGGCTCTTCAGTTGCGGGATGTGAATTTCTTTGAATCGGCATTCGTACAGGATTCGACTCCGCAGGAGCCGATCCTTTCTCTCAGGGAGGTCTATGTGTCCCTTGATGTTGTTGATCTGATCAGAAAGAATGTCAAGATTTCTCAGGCAAGGTTTAAAGATGGGTTTATAAGGGTTGAAATCTATGAAGACTCAGTATTTAATTTTGAAAAGGCTCTTGGTTTGGATTTCGGGAAGGCTGAAGAGAGAGACACCCTGACTGTACTGCCTTCCATAAAGGTTGATCTTGACAAATTAGAACTATCTGCCATTCTTTTAATGGCAGAGGACCGGACC
>CAZIAU010000042.1:0-11681 GCA_964536755.1 uncultured Bacteroides sp.
TTTATGATGAACTTACGTTGAATGAGATTTCATATATGCTGGGTTACAGCAGTGTTGCCCATCTATCCAGGCAGTTTAAAAGCGTGACCGGGCTTACTCCTTCATATTATAAAAAAGTCAGGGAAGAAAAACGCAGGCCGCTGGACCAGCTGTGAGAACAAAAAAACAATAATACATTTTGTTTGTTATAATATTTAAGTATACTTAAATATATAATTAAACAGGCTTAATATGACGGTTTCGATAGAAAATTTCATAAAGTCAATTTATTACCAGAGCAAACTTCCATATCCCGATACAAGACTGAGTACACTGGCCGGATTATTAAATATCACCAATGCTGCAGCTACTGATATGGCAAGAAAATTATCGCTTAAAAAACTGGTCAACTACACGAAATACAAACCTTTAACGCTTACATCTTCCGGTAACCTGCTTGCTTTGAATGTAATTCGCAGGCACAGGTTATGGGAATCGTTCTTGCATAAAACACTTAATCTTTCATTACATGAAATTCACAGGGAAGCCGAGCATTTAGAGCACTTAACATCTGATTTTCTCGCTGATAAAATAGAGAAATATCTAGACTACCCCGCTACCGATCCTCATGGGGATCCAATTCCGGCTTTGAACGGATCAATGCAAAATGATAGTTTCCTAATGTTACTGTCAGAAGCTGATGCCGGGTATTTGTATAAAATTTCAAGGTTGTTCAGTTCAGAAAAGGATTTCTTTGATCTTTGTGCCTCCAATAATATTTTCATAGGTTCAGACATTTGGGTTGAAAAACAATACGATTCCGGTAAAATGACGGAAATAAAAATCAATCAGAACAAGATTGTTCTGAATGAATACTACACTAATAGTATCTATGTTAAACAATCAATTAATATATAATACTCAGCCCTCTATATACCGGATTTACCTATTGATTACCTGTTTAATCCAAAGTCTTATTTTTTAGTTATTTAAATAAAAAACCATGTTGAACATTTTACAAACAAATCCGGGAATTACGCTGCTGGCCGGACTATGTTTTATTATCGTGTTAATCTGGTTCTTATGGCCAAAGAAGGGTGGTCTTGCTATTATCGCAAATCTCAGAAGAAACAACAAAAGAGCTTTGTTGGAGGATGCCTTAAAATTTATATTCGACTGTGAATACAATAAAATGAATTGCGATATCCATAGCATTGCAGGACATTTAAACATTGCCATAGATAATGCAGGTCGATTGGTAAACCGCCTGACTACCCTGGAACTAATTGTTATAAACAATCAGACTGTTGCATTAACTGATACCGGACGTTCCTACGCATTGCGTGTTGTGAGAATTCACAGGATTTGGGAGCGTTATCTGGCTGACGAAACAAGTTTAGCCCCGGCTGATTGGCATAACGAAGCTTGTCGCCTCGAGCATCTGGTTACGGAAGATGAAACCGAAAAGTTAGCCGCACAAATGGGCAATCCGGTATTCGATCCACATGGCGATCCAATTCCCACAGTAGACGGGGAACTTCCCCAGGCCAGAGGAATAAGTTTAAATTCCATGCAGGAAGGTGAAATGGGACGCATTATCCATCTGGAGGATGAACCTGCAAGCATCTACGAACAACTGGTTGTATTGGGTCTGTACCCGGGAATGCAGGTTTATATAACCGATATCAATCCAAAAAAGATCACTTTTGTTGCTAACGGGGAAGAGTGTATTTTAACCCCTCTTTTTGCCAGTTATATTACAGTTAAAAAAATATCACCTGAAGAATCTCTTAAGCCAAAACATGAATTACTGTCATCCCTGAAAATCGGAGAAAAAGCTGAAGTATCAGGTATCTCTCCCAATTGCAGAGGGCTTCAGCGCAGACGGCTGATGGATTTGGGGATCCTGCCTGGAAGTAATATTTCTGCAGTTATGAAAAGTGCTTCAGGCGACCCCGTAGGATACAGGGTAATGGGTACAACCATCGGGATCCGAAAGCAACAAGCCGACCAGGTTTTTATTAACCGCAAATATTAAAAGAGCATGAACACACCAAATAATTGTGCAAATTGTCCGGCACACAACAAAGCTAATCTTGTTAAACTTGGAATAAACCTGGACGATACTGATTATGTAATTGCCATGGCCGGAAATCCGAATACAGGAAAAAGTACCGTTTTCAATAATCTTACCGGGCTTCGCCAACATACCGGTAATTGGCCGGGTAAAACCGTTTCAAGAGCTGAAGGAGGCTTTATTTATAATGAAAAACGATACAAAGTCGTAGATCTACCCGGAACTTATTCCTTATTATCTACGAGTACAGATGAAGAAGTAGCTCGTGATTTTATACTGTTTGGTCAGCCCGAAGTGACGGTTATCGTTGTTGATGCTACCCGGCTCGAACGCAATCTTAACCTGGTTCTACAAATACTCGAACTTACTAACAAAGCAGTACTGTGTCTTAATTTGATGGATGAAGCCAGGCGTAACAACCTGGAAATAGATGTCCGCGCACTTTCGAAAGAGTTGGGTATTCCGGTTATACCTGCTTCGGCAAGAAGAAAACAGGGCATGGATGAACTGCTGCAAGCAATTGAAGAAGTCGCCACTGGTAAATATATTTGCAAACCACCTAAAATAAAAAGTCGTTCCAGTAAACTCAATCAAGCAATTACAACCCTGTCTGAAAAAATCCTGCAAACCTATCCGGGACTTCCAAATGTAGGTTGGGTAGCCATGCGACTGCTCGAAGGAGATAACAGTATCATAGAAGCTGTCCGCTCGGGAGAAATAGAAAATTTATACGAAGAGGGATTAAAAAGATAAAATCAGTCAGGACAATATGGAAAATAGAACCATAAATTCAGAAGGTGAAGCGATTATCTCAATTGCAAATATGGCCAGGTGGGAATTGGATTCTGATTATCATGACTCAATCATTGAATCAATATATGAAAACGCTTCCAGAATCGCCAAAGAAACGGTAAGACAAGAAGGTGAAAAAGAAGCCTACAGTTTCGACTTTAAAATTGATAAAATTGTGACCAGCAAATGGCTGGGATTTCCGATAATGTTTCTGGTACTTGCGGTAGTATTCTGGTTAACAGTTGCCGGAGCAAATTATCCATCTGGATTATTGTCATCATTGTTAATAGATACAATCCATCCTTTCTTAAAGAACCTGGCAGCTTCGATAAATATGCCATGGTGGCTTGATGGTGTATTAATCGACGGTGCGTATTTATCAATGGCCTGGGTCATAGCAGTAATGTTACCTCCCATGGCAATCTTCTTTCCTGTTTTCACCTTACTTGAAGACTTTGGATATCTGCCGCGGGTAGCTTTTAATATGGATAATCTGTTTCGCAAAGCCGGGGCACATGGAAAACAGGCACTGACCATGAGCATGGGTTTTGGCTGTAATGCGGCCGGTGTTGTTTCAACCAGAGTAATTGACAGTCCAAGAGAACGATTAATTGCGATTATCACGAATAATTTCTCACTTTGTAATGGACGATGGCCAACCCAAATCCTTATAGCGACTATTTTTATCGGAGGATTGGTTTCATCTCAAATTGCGGGTATAATATCTGCCGGTGCGGTTGTTGGTATAGCTTTGCTAGGTATATTATTCAGTTTAGTAGTATCCTGGGGACTGAGTAAATCCGTGTTAAAGGGAGAAGCTTCATCTTTTAGCCTGGAATTACCGCCTTATCGCCCTCCCCGTATTCTACAAACTTTATATACTTCATTAATTGACCGGACATTAATTGTTCTCTGGCGCGCCGTAATCTTTGCCGCCCCTGCCGGACTGGTAATCTGGCTTGTTGCAAATATTCAGATTCATGATTTAAGCCTGGCTGAGCATTTTGTAAATTGGTCTAATCCATTTGCTGTATTGTTCGGTTTAAATGGGGTAATACTTTTAGCTTATATCATTGCAATTCCGGCAAATGAGATTGTTATACCAACAATATTGATGCTTACGGTCTTAAGTACGAAGCTTTCCGGTGTTGGGGCTGGTTCAGGTGTTATGTTCGAAATGGATTCAATTGCGGATACAGCAAATGTTCTTCATGCCGGGGGTTGGACATTACTAACGGGAATCAATTTAATGCTGTTTAGTTTATTGCATAATCCATGTTCAACAACCATATTGACCATTTATAAAGAAACAAAGAGTGTTAAATGGACCCTGGTCTCAACTTTTTTACCTATCGTGTTAGGACTGATAGTTACTTTCTTTACAACCAGGGTCTGGTATTTATTTACAGGATAGATCTGCCTGAGAACTTATTCCCACAGGCATCTAAACGTAGAGGCAATAATCTGCCACCGGTCTACAGTAAACGGGCTTACTCCTTCATATTATTAAAAAGTCAGGGAAGAAAAACGCAAGCCGCCGGACCAGCTGTGAAAACAAAAAAATGCAAATCTTTTCGGGAATTGTATAAAACATTTATGTATTACTCATTGTTTCTTTGTATGGTAGGTTAAAAAGATGGTTAGAATAGCCAGTCATATTGCCCTGTCAGTAATGATGATGTTCTCTGCAACAGGTATGACAATCAATATGCACTTTTGCCAGGGTCATTTATATGATATGGCTATTAACGCTCCTGCTCATGATTGCTGTGAGAATGGAACAGATGACAATACCTGCCATCACGATCACGATATGACCAAGTCTGATCAATGCGACAACGAATCCATAAAGATCGAATCTAACCAGGATTTTATAACCTCCGGGTTCACCTATAATTTTGAAGATTCTCATTCCTTCGAACTCTTTGGCACTACACAATTAATGCTTGAATCTAATGTTGCCGAAAAGAATCCTGCTTCCAGGATTTTCGTCTACAACAAGCCACCACCACAGGAAGTAGTTTTATCTCAAATTCAGTCTTTCCTTATTTAGCTTTCCTGTAGAGGTATTCCGGGATATAACCGCAATGGTAGTATTCCATTCCTCGAAATCACCCACTGCCTGTTTCAGGTATTGTCAATTAAAGTTCATTACCATTTATTCATTAAGACATGTTGAATCGAATAATCAGGTTTTTCCTGGAAAATAAACTGGTAACATTTCTATTACTTATTTTATTCATTGGATGGGGTATCAGCACCGCGCCATTTAATTGGGATACGGGCCTGTTCCCAAGGGATCCCGTTCCTGTGGATGCTATTCCTGATATAGGAGAAAACCAACAGATTGTTTATACTGAGTGGACAGGGCGATCCCCACAGGATATTGAAGATCAGATCTCCTACCCATTGACTACGGCACTCCTTGGTATACCGGGAGTTAAAGATATCCGAAGCAACTCCATTTTTGGCCTGTCCAGCATCTATATAATTTTTGATGAGGATGTCGAATACTACTGGAGCCGCACACGGATCCTTGAAAAACTTAATTCCCTTCCGGCAGGCACCCTGCCTGAAGAGGTTACTCCGGCGTTGGGTCCTGATGCAACGGCCCTGGGTCAGATCTACTGGTATACTCTTGAAGGACGTGACAAAGATGGAAAACCTGCAGGAGGATGGGATCCCCATGAACTAAGGTCCATTCAGGACTTTTATGTCAGGTATGCCCTGACATCAGCCAGGGGAGTTGCCGAAGTTGCATCAATAGGCGGATTCGTTAAGGAATACCAGGTAGATATTGATCCGGTTGCCATGCGTGCCCATGGAGTAAATGTTGCACAGATCATGCAGGCAGTAAAAAACAGTAACCTGGATATCGGTGCCAGGACCATAGAATTTAACCGGGCAGAGTACCTTATACGCGCATTGGGGTACATAAAATCGATTGAAGACCTGGAGGAGAGTGTGGTTATCGTAAGCCAGAATGTTCCCATCCGGATCAAGGATGTAGCAAGGGTAAATTTTGGTCCTGCCACCCGGAGGGGAGGCCTGGATAAGGGAGGTGTGGAAGCTGTCGGGGGCGTTGTGGTGGCCCGATACGGAGCCAATCCTCTGGAGACAATAAATAATGTTAAAGAGAAGATTGATGAAATATCACCTGGCCTGCCAGGCAAAACCCTTGAAGATGGTACAGTCTCAAAGGTAACTATCGTTCCCTTCTATGATCGCACGGGACTGATCAAGGAGACACTCGGAACCCTGGAAGCAGCCCTTTCCGAAGAGGTGATCATCAGTATAATAGTTGTTATCATCCTGATGCTTAGCCTCCAGGCATCATTTCTAATATCCAGCCTGCTTCCCATTGGAGTTCTTATGACCTTTATCGTAATGCGGAAATTCGGTGTGGATGCCAACGTTGTGGCTCTTTCGGGGATTGCCATAGCCATAGGTGTTATGGTGGATGTGGGGATCGTATTCACTGAGAATATTGTCAGACACCTTGATATGCCTGAAAACAAAGGGGCAAAGGGTAAAAGACTGTTATCGGTAATCTATGACGGAGCCACTGAAGTTGCAAGTGCTGTAATAACGGCACTGTTTACAACTGTAATAAGCTTTCTTCCGGTATTTGCCATGCAGGCAGCAGAGGGTAAATTATTCAAACCCCTGGCATTTACAAAAACATTTGCCATGATATCGGCCCTGGTTATCGGCCTCATATTTATACCTACGCTGGCGAATGTGATTTTTTCCATCCGGATTGATAAAAAGCGGGTCAGGAGATTCTTCAGTGTTCTGCTGATAGTTACCGGTCTCATATTCATTTTCGTACTTAAAACATGGCTGGCAGCTGTTTTGATTGCTATCGGCATAAATGGAGTATTGGAGAATAAATGGCCCGAACACAGAAAATTCCTTGTTAATTATATCAATATTGCCCTCACCTTAATGGTGGTTCTCTATTTTCTTACAGCAGAATGGATGCCTCTGGGTGCACAGAAAACTCTTTTTCTGAACCTACTTTTTGTAGTGGGCCTTGTAGTGGTTGTACTTGGAATATTAATGAGTATTGTCAGGTATTACCAAAGAATATTAAAGTGGTGCCTGGATAACAAATGGAAATTCCTGAGCATTCCTGTTATACTCCTTTTGTTTGGTTTGATAATATGGCAGGGTTCGGATAAAATATTCGGATTCCTTCCACAGGGACTAAAACAGAGTAAAGCATGGTATTTTGCTGAAAGGACATTCCCGGGAATCGGCAAAGAATTCATGCCGACTCTTGATGAAGGATCTTTCCTTCTCATGCCCACCACCATGCCACATTCCGGTATTCAGGAAAACCTGGAAGTGATTGCCATACTCGATAAGAAAGTAAACTCCATTCCTGAGGTAGAAAATGTAGTTGGGAAATGGGGTCGTGTGAACTCAGCTCTGGATCCGGCTCCCACCTCCATGTATGAAAACGTGATCAACTACAGATCGGAATTTATCCTGGACGAAAATGGGCACAGGATGCGATTTAAAACAGATGAAAATGGGGCCTTTGAACTAACGGACGGTAGTATTTATAATCCGGACAATGAAAGTTTCAGGCTCATCTCAAAAGATGATCTGATTCCGGATAAGAAGGGCAAATACTTCAGGCAGTGGAGGGATCATATTCATTCTACAGATGATATCTGGCAGGAAATTGTCCAGGCATCAAAGATCCCCGGCCTGACTTCGGCTCCCAAACTGCAGCCTATTCAAACACGCCTCGTAATGCTCCAGACAGGAATGAGAGCACCGATGGGAATAAAAGTATTTGGTCCGGATCTCCAATCCATTGAAAAAACCGGATATGAATTAGAAAGATATTTAAAAGATGTTCCGGGAGTTGAACCTGCTTCCGTATTTGCTGACCGCGTGGTGGGGAAACCTTACCTCGAGATCAACATTAACAGAAAAGCTATTTCGAGATACGGATTGACCATCCAGGATATACAAAAGCATCTCAGCAGCGCTGTCGGAGGTATGCAGCTGACCACAACAGTTGAAGGCAGAGAACGTTTTCCTGTAAGGGTAAGATATGCACGAGAATTCAGAGATAATCCTGAGGATCTTAAAAAAGTATTGATCCCCACGCCATCAGGTATCCAGATCCCGCTTGGGGAGCTTTCAGAAATATCTTATGTAAGAGGTCCCCAGTTAATCAAAAGCGAAAACACCTTCCTGGTCGGCTATGTAATATTTGACAAGAAACCGGATTTCGCAGAAGTAGACGTGGTGGAGAATGCACAGGGCTATTTGAATAATAAACTTGATGCTGGTGAATTCCAAATACCTGCAGGTGTCAGTTACAGATTCACCGGGAATTATGAAAACCAGATCAGGGCCACAAAAAGACTTATGATCGTAGTTCCGGTCTCGTTGATCATCATCTTCCTGATCCTGTTCTTCCAGTTCAGGTCCGTCATCACATCATCCATGATCTTTTCTGGCATTTTAGTTGCGTTTTCAGGTGGCTTCCTGATGCTATGGCTATATGGTCAGCACTGGTTCATGAATTTTAACATCGGCGGTACGAATATGAGAGAACTGTTTCAGATGGGTACCATAAACCTCAGTGTGGCAGTGTGGGTAGGATTTGTGGCATTATTCGGAGTGGCCACTGATAATGGTGTAATTATGGGAACCTTCCTGATGCAGGTATTTAACAAGAACAAGCCAGGCACGGTTGCAGCGGTACGGTCATCTGTCATTGATGCCGGAAATAAAAGGGTCAGACCGGCCATGATGACAACTGCAACTACAATAATTGCACTTATTCCCGTCCTGACATCCACAGGGAAAGGATCAGATATTATGGTTCCCATGGCAATACCCTTGTTTGGGGGGATGGTAATCCAGGTAATGACCATGTTCATTGTCCCCATCCTGTATAGCATGTGGCAGGAGAGACTGGTTCAAAAAAAAATAATAAAAGACACACAAAATGAATAAATACAAATTGGTATATAGCATCATTCTGGTATTTGGCGGTTTCCTGGGAAATCAAACTGCTGCCGCACAGGACGTTCTCGATAATTACCTGGTCATGGCAGCTGAGAACAATTCATTGTTGAAGTCAAGGTTTAACGATTATTTGGCAGCACTTGAGACGATTACGCAGGTCGGCACACTCCCCGATCCCCAGCTTGCATTCGGTTATTTTGTTCAACCTGTTCAGACACGGGTTGGTCCCCAGGAATTAAAGCTTTCAGCCACACAGATGTTCCCATGGTTTGGAACTTTGAATGCAAGGGAAAATGTTGCCATCCGGAGCGCGAAGGCAAAATATGAACTTTTTGAGGAGTCGAAGGCAAAGCTTTACAATGAGGTCAGGGGGACCTATTATAACCTTTACTTTAATCAGAAGGCTGTTTCGATTGTACAAGATAATATTCAAATCCTGCAGAGGTTTCAGAACCTGGCCGTGGTGAAAGTCGAAACCGGGAAAGTCTCATCAGTCGATGAATTCAGGATCGAGATGGAGATGGGTGATCTTGAAAATCAGCTTGCCCTTCTGAGAGATAACCAGTTTTATCTGGAGGTTGCATTCAAAAACCTGTTAAATACGGAATTGGAGAATGTATCACTCCCCGATACACTTTGGACCGCTGGCCCTGGTCTCGACAGAGAAGATATTCTCGACTCTATCCGGTATGCGAACCACCAGTTACTTGGACTGGAACTGCAGAGAGAAGCCCTGAGCTATAAACAGGAACTGGCTGAAAAATCGGGTAAACCTGACTTTTCGCTTGGCCTGGATTATATAGTCGTCGGCAAAGGAGAGAATAATCTCAACGGTCAGGATGCATTCATGTTTCCCAGGATAGGGATAACCATCCCGCTGTACAGGGACAAGTACAGGTCAATGATAAAGGAAGCAGCTTATCAGGAGACTGCAAAAGTGTTTGAGAAAAAGGATAAGATAAATATGCTGGAAACCCTTTTTGAGAAAACATGGAAAGAGCTGAAGGATGCAGACAGAAGGATAGTGCTGTATCACAGTCAACAGGATCTTGCCGGCAGGTCAATAGACCTGCTGGAAGTGGAATATGCAACAGCAGATCAGAATTTTGAAGAAGTATTGCGGATGGAAAGGCACCAGCTCTTTTATGCTCTGGAACTGGAGAGGGCAAAAGCAGACAAACAGGCTGCTGTTTCTTTCCTGGATTATTTAATGGGTAAATAATAACAGAATGAAATACTAAATAAGTCATGAAAAATTGGATTAAAAATATCTGGAACGATTACAGGTGGCATATACTGGTACTTGGTGCAGGAATATTCCTTGGGTGGTTGTTTTTTCATTCACCAGGCAATAAAACGAATTACGAAGCAGATGAACTTGTCAGCCATGAAGGTCATGAGCATGAGGCGGAGGCAGGAACGATCTGGACCTGCTCCATGCACCCCCAGATCAGGCAGGACAAACCAGGCAAATGCCCCATTTGCGGAATGGATCTGATACAGGTGTCCGGTGTGGAATCAGGGGGAACAGAGATTCATCCCGATGAGATCCAGTTATCGGAATCTGCTGCGAAGCTTGCAGACATACAGACTATTATCGTTAAAAAAGGATCTCCCGAAAAAGAGATATTTCTCCAGGGCAAAGTACAGGCAGATGAAAGAAGGATTGCAGAATTAACAGCAAGATTCGGAGGAAGGATCGAAAAACTGTTTGTGAGTTTTACAGGGGAAAGTGTCAGCAAAGGTCAAAAACTGGCAACCATTTACAGTCCGGAACTTGTAACCGCACAAAAGGAGTTACTTGAAGCGGTTTCGTATAAAGAATCAAGGCCGTCGATTTATAATGCGGCCAGGGCAAAGTTAAGGTTGTGGGATCTTACTGAAGAACAGATTGATGAAATCGAGAATCAGGAAGAGCCAAAATCATATTTTGATATTCTATCTCCAATCTCCGGGACAGTCACAAAAAGAAACATTGCTCTTGGTGATTATGTCAAAGAGGGTTCGCCCCTTTTCGAAGTAACAGATCTTAAACATGTATGGATCATGTTTGATGCCTATGAGAGCGATTTGCCCTGGATCAGAAAAGGAGATCAGACAGACTATACCATTCAATCATTACCAGGCAGAAAGTTCAAGGGAAAGGTGGTGTACATCGATCCCTTCATTGATCCTAAAACCCGGGTAGCAAAAGTGAGGGTGGAGCAGAACAATGCTTCTCTCTCCCTGAAACCCGAGATGTTTGTCAATGGTATGGTTGAATCTTCCTTCGCAGATAAATCAATGGATATACTTATTCCGAAATCCTCAATCCTCTGGACAGGGAAAAGGGCTGTGGTCTATGTTAAAGTCCCGGATCGTGATCAGCCAAGTTTTACCTACAGGGAGATTGTTCTGGGACCTGAATCCGGAAAATTCTATGTGGTGGCGAATGGACTCAGTGAAGGAGAAGAGATAGCGGTAAATGGTGTGTTTAAAATAGATGCTGCTGCCCAGCTGGAAGGAAAACCCAGTATGATGAATCAGGAAAGTGACAAAGCTTATAAATAGAAAGGAGGTGGGTCATGTTTGTAAAAATATTAATTGTTTCACTTGTGCTTGTGGCATTTGTTGTGCTGGCGCTGGGAGTCAAACTGTGGTTTGATCCTGATGCAGAATTTACATCTCATTCCTGTGCGCTCGACAGTGGAGATCTTGATGAAAATGGGGCATGTTCAAAATGTCAATTGAAAGAGCTCGCTGACTGTCCAGAGAAGTCAGATAAGATTGAAAAAGAATAAAATATTGTACACATCAATATACAAAGTCATGAAATTAATTAAAGCATATATACGAT
>CAZIAU010000043.1:0-11655 GCA_964536755.1 uncultured Bacteroides sp.
ATCTGGATTCACTCCGGGATTTTGTGACAGGGCTGAAGAATAAATATGGGCTCCTGGACCTGGTTATATGTAACGCTGCGGTTGTCACACGGAAAAGCAGAAGAACCAGGTACGGTCTGGATGAAATGTTCACCGTGAACTATTTTGCGAAATTCTTGCTGGTCAATCTTTGCATTGAAGCAGGTTGCCTCAACGCATCGGGCAGCCATATTCCAAGGATTATTTTCGTAACTTCGGAAAGCCATCGCAATGCGGAACGTTTTGAATGGGAAACCTTCGGGAAATACTCTGCTTACGGGATCAGGCAATCCGTGGCCATGTACGGCTATTATAAACTCTTACTTGTAACCATGGTGAACGAGTTATCCCGCAGGATCAACAGTGACGGAAGGAACATCGTTTCCATTTTCGCCCTTTGCCCCGGACCGGTGAACTCCAACATCGCAAGGGAGGCCCCGGTTATCTTTCAGCCTCTTCTAAAAGTTATATTCAGGATCTTCTTCAGATCACCGCAAAAGGCCTGCCGCCCTGTTATCTACCTTGCGGCCTCCCCTTTGTTGGAAGGCAGAACCCTTGACTACCTGTTTCTTATGGAACACAAACAGATGGATGAGAAAGCCACGGATCCCCTGAACGGAAAAAAGCTCTGGGAACTTTCAAATAAGCTTAAGGAAAATATAATCATTAAACCCTGATCTCATGAACAATTTATCGTATAAAATCGGATACTGGTCAGCCATATCCCTGACCGTTGCTTTTGTTGTCTGGATCATATCCTTCACCGGGATAGCCCTCACCTCTCCCCTGTTCTACTGGACGAACCCTGCTGACTATATCGTCCATGTCAGGGAAAACGGCCGTTTCTTTCAGAACCTTGCATACCTGTTTATGCTCCTGTCGGGCCCCCTCTATGTCCTGCTAATTAACGGCTATTATGAATATGCAGGAGAATCTGAAAGAGTGCTGGTTAGAATAGGCCTGATATTCGGCCTTGCTTTCGCTCTCCTCTCAAGCCTGAATTACTTCGTTCAACTGACATCAGTCCGACTGAACATCATCCATGAAAACTTCTCGGGTATAGAATATTTCACCCAGGCAAATCCAAACTCGCTGATGACAGCTGCGGTCATGCTTGGATGGACGCTGTTCCTGGGTTTATCGTCTCTGTTTATTTTTCCGGTTTTTAAAACCGGCAGGCCGGCACGTATCCTGCGGTTCGCTTTCTTATTCAATGGTTTCTCATGTTTGATGGCCGGTGTGGGATATATATTCCAGGTGGATGCGCTCACCTTCCTGTTTACCAACATAGGAACGGGAGGTGCCCTGATGGTGATCTCCATATCATCCATACGGCTGTTCAGGCGCTCCATACTTTCGCAATAAATCATTATTCATCATAACTCTTTAGAAATGAGAATTTTTACAGCAATATTACTGGGCTCCCTGATCTCAGGCACCGGTATCTGTCAGAACAACCCTTTATGGCTTCGTTATCCCGCCATTTCACCTGATGGACAAACCATACTTTTCAATTACAAAGGAGATATCTATTCGGTACCGTCAGCAGGAGGAGATGCCAGGCCTTTAACCATAAGCGACTCCTATGAATTCATGCCGGTATGGAGCCACGACGGGCAACAGATCGCTTTTGCTTCGGACCGGTATGGCAATTTTGACATTTTTGTCATGCCGGCCGGTGGAGGTGAATCTAAACGTCTGACCTTTCATTCCAGCCCGGAATTTCCAAGTACTTTCACACCCGGTGATGAGGAAATATTATTCTCAGCCCTGAGGCAGGACCTGGTTTCCAATGTCCAGTTCCCCACAAGGCTCATGAATGAACTGTACAGCGTACCTGCGGCCGGGGGAAAAGTGAACCAGGTGTTATCGGTCCCCGCTATCGATGCATCACTGAATTCAACAGGAAGCAAACTGATCTATCACGATGTCAAGGGTTACGAGGACAACTGGAGGAAGCACCATGTTTCTGCAGTCACCCGTGACATCTGGGTATATGACATGGATGAAAAAACATTTACGCGGCTTTCAAAATTTGAAGGAGAGGACCGTAACCCGGTTTTCAGTTCCAATGACAACGATTTCTACTATCTGAGCGAACAGGGAGGCTCCTTTAACGTTTACAGGAGCTCCCTGGACCAGCCCGAGAAAACCGTTGCCATTACAGAATTTGAAGATCACCCGGTTCGTTTCCTGACAGGCTCGAAAAACAACACTCTTTGCTTCAGTTACGACGGAGAGATCTATACACTCGAAGAGGGAGACACTCCAAAAAAGCTTGCTGTGAATATCTCTGCCGACGGGAGAAATACCCTGGAAAAGATAGTCCCGGTGAATGGATCCTTTACCGAAATGAAGTTATCTCCAAATGATAAGGAATTTGCATATGTGTTCAGGGGGGAGATCTTTGTAAGCAGTGTGGACGGGGGTGTTACGAGAAGGATCACCAATACACCCTGGCAGGAGAGAAGTGTCAGTTTCAGTCCCGACGGCCGTTCCCTGGTCTTCGCTGCTGAGAAAGATACCAGCTGGGACGTCTATACCCTGTCCATCGTCCGCGATGAGGAGCCCTATTTCTACGTATCTACACTCCTGAAGCAGGAGACGGTAACCGCTACGGGAGCGGAGGAATTCCAGCCCGGGTTCTCTCCCGACGGCAAGGAGGTCGCCTACCTGGAAGACCGGGTTACACTGAAGGTAATTAACCTGGAAAGCAAGAAAAAGCGGACGATCATGCCGGGTGATCTGAACTATTCATACAGGGACGGGGATCAGTACTATACATGGTCACCGGACGGAAAATGGTTCCTGGTATGTTATGTGCCTTCCGACCGCATGTTCGTGGACGAGATCGGCCTGGTATCGTCTGACGGTACAGGCAAGATCCATAACCTGACCCTCAGCGGTTATGGTGATTTCAAACCAGAATGGGCACTGAAAGGGAAAATGATGGTCTGGGGTTCGGACAGACTGGGAGCACGTGCCCAGGGAGATTATGCGGTAGACCGGGATCTTTACGGTATGTTCTTTACCCGGGAGGCCTTTGACCGTTTCAACCTGACCAAGGAAGAGTTCACGCTGCTGAAGGATCAGGAAAAGGAAAAAAAGGAGGAAGAGAAAGATTCCGCAGATAAGGATAAACCTGTGCGAAAGGGTAAGAAGAGCAAAAACGGTGAAGAGGAGGCTGAAGATGATAAGATCGAAGAGATAAAGATAGACTGGAATAACCTTACCGAACGGAAAAACAGGCTCACCATTCATACATCCAGGGCAAACGACTGGGTCCTCTCAAAGGACGGGGAAAAGCTCTATTACCTGACCAGGTTTGAAAAAGGCCTGGATATCTGGGAAACTGAACTTCGTACAAAAGATACCAAGCTTTTCACAAAGATTGGTGCAAGGAGGGCAGAAATGGAGTTATCCTCGGACGGGAAGTTCCTGTTGGTCCTGGCAGACGGGAAAGCTTTGAAAGTCACTACGGATGATGGCAAGAGCAAACCTGTCCCCGTTAAAGGAGAGATGGTACTTGACCGGGCCGGTGAGCGCAGTTATATCTTCGATCACAGCTGGCGCCAGTTGAAGGAAAAATTCTACGTGGTTGACCTGAACGGAGTTGACTGGGATTTCTATCATGATGAGTATCAGAAATTCCTGCCTTATATAAATAACAATTATGATTATTCCGAAATGCTCAGTGAGATGATGGGCGAACTGAATGCCTCTCATACCGGTTGCCGGTATCGCCCTGAAGATCCAAACTCGGACAAAACTGCCTCCCTGGGTCTCCTCTATGACTATTCATATACCGGGAAAGGTTTGAAAGTGGCTGAGGTTCTGATCGGCGGACCGGCTGATAAAGCGGCATCAAAGATAGCATCGGGCCATATTCTGGAGAAGATAGACGGGATTGCCCTCACCGATTCAATGGATTTCTACAGGCTGTTAAACCGGAAGGAAGGAAAACTGGTCCTGTTGTCCGTGTATGCACCCGATTCCGGCAAACGTTGGGAAGAGATAATCAAACCGCTTTCCCTTGGTGACGAGAACCAGATCCTTTACGATCGATGGGTAAGGAACCGCAGGGCCGAAACCGAAAGGCTTTCAGGAGGCAGGATCGGCTATGTTCATGTAAGAGCCATGAATGATGCCAGCATGAGAGTCATGGTGGAGGAGGCCCTTGGACGGAATATCAACAAAGATGCCATCATCGTGGATACACGTTTCAACGGGGGCGGGAACATCCACGAAGAGCTTTCGGATTTCCTCACCGCTAAAAAGTATTTTGATGTGGTACCGCATGGCCAGTTGATCGGTTATGAACCCCGCAATAAATGGATCAAACCTTCGATAGTTATCATGGGCGAGGGTAACTATTCAGATGCGCACCTGTTCCCTGTCGCTTATAAACTGAAGGGAGAAGGGAAGACGCTGGGGATGCCGGTGCCGGGAACAGGCACCTTTGTATGGTGGGAAAAACAGATCGACCCATCGCTAACTTTTGGTATCCCCATGGGAGGCTGGCGGACACCGGATGGGAAATTCTGTGAAAATAACCAGATGGAACCCGATATCAGGGTCCCGCTCGATCCTTCTGTAATGACCGTCGGGCGGGATCAGCAGATCGAAGCCGCCGTGAAGGAACTGATGAAACAATGATTTTAAAACTATACTGCAATGACCAGAATATCCTATTTCCAGAAGGCCGGATTGATCCTTTTGCTTTTTCTGCTCCACAGCTGTCACTCAAGCAGAACAGCAGAAAGTGCGGACCTGTTACAATCTCCAAATGTGCTTTTCATAGCCGTCGATGATCTGAATAACTGGCTTGGCTGCATGAATGGCCATCCCGATACAAAGACTCCTCAAATCGACAGGCTGGCCTCAGAGGGAGTATTGTTTACCGGTGCCCATTGCCAGGCACCGTTGTGCGGCCCCTCGCGGGCTTCCCTGATGACCGGCCTGCGCCCCTCAACCACTGGAATTTACGGAATGATCGACGATAACAGGATAAGAGATGACAATGAAGCCACAGAAGATATCATATATCTGCCGGAATATTTCAGGAACCAGGGGTATCACGCCATGGGGATCGGCAAACTGTTTCATTCCCATGCACCCGACGGCACCTTTGACGAGTCAGGGGGACGCGAGAAAGGTTTCGGCCCCCTGCCGGATAAACGATTCGTATGGGACGGCTACGGAACCTCCGACAGGGAAAAATATGGAAGAACAAGCACAGACTGGGGAGCTTTCCCCGAATCGGACTCCATGATGCCGGATTACAGATCAGCTAACTGGGTTATCGAAAGGCTGAATCGTGATTATGACAAACCATTTTTCCTGGCCGTAGGCTTCCTGAGGCCCCATGTTCCTCTCTATGTCCCTCAAAAATGGTTTGATCTGCACCCCGTTGAGGAGCTGGAGATGACACCCTATGATCCAAACGACCTGGATGATGTCCCGCCGGTGGGACTTTTAATCAATGACCTTCCCATGATGCCTTCCACTGACTGGGCCATCGAAAGCGGGGAATGGAAAAATATTATTCAGGCCTATCTGGCCTGCATAAGTTTTGTCGACCACCAGGTGGGAAGGATCCTGCAGGCACTGAAAGAAAGCAGCCATGCAGAGAATACCGTGATAGTACTATGGTCTGATCATGGCTACCGCCTTGGAGAAAAAGGGACCTTTGCCAAACACGCGCTCTGGGAAGAGGCAACCAATGCCCCTTTGATCTTCTCGGGACCCGGTATTCCCAGAGGAAAGGTGATAGACTACCCTGTTGAGATGTTGTCGATATACCCTACCCTTTTAGATCTCTGCGGTTTACCGTCATATGACCGCAATGAGGGCATTTCCCTGGTCCCTGTGATGAATGCTGAAGAAAGCGGGCAGGATTATGCCCTGACCACATTCGGAATGAACAACCACGGGATCAGGACCGGGCAATACCGCTACATAAGGTACGAGGACGGCGGCGAAGAGCTGTACGACCACCACAGCGATCCCAATGAATGGACGAACATCGCCAATCAACCTGAAAACAGAGACATTATAGAGGAGCTGAGCAGGTTCCTTCCTTCAGTTAATGTGAAATGGAACGTGCATTCCTCTTACACCTTTCAGCCCTATTTTGTTGAGCAAAAGGAGAGAACCAGCCGAGGTGAATAGACCCGTACTATTGACAGCATTGGGGAAACAGGTAGAATACAGGCATTTGTCACTGTTCAAATAGTTCCGGCGGGTGAGTCAGGTACCCCAGGCTGACCAGGAAGTTATCCATACGATGCACCGTGGATACAAATGATCCGTTGTTGTCTCTCCCGTAGTTGAAGAAACCATGACTCTCCCCTTTGAAGCCAACCAGCGTACAGTTGTTCCCCGCCCTCTTCATTTCGCGGGTAAACATGCTTACAGTTTCAAAAGGTACGGTTGTATCAGCTTCCCCGTGAAATATTATCACAGGTGGCAGGCCCGGAGTAATATGATGGTACGGGGAGATACTTTCCGGATCAGTCCCAAGCCTCCCCTTCAGGTTCTCAAGCTTATCCGCGAATTTATCATCTGATCCTTCAACAGGTGCAAGGATCACAGCCGGATTAAACAGGACAAGTGCATCAGGCTTTGAAGATATATCCGGGTTTTCACCTGGTTCATCAAATCCCGGCAATGTGGCCGTGGCCAGGGCCAGGTGACCACCGGCCGATCCTCCGCCGGCAGCTATCCGGTCAGGATCCACTCCCAGTTCAGATGCGTGTTGCCTCACCCACCGTATAGCCGATTTTGCATCTGAAACGCATGCATTTGCAAGGACACCATGCCTGCTTGCAACCCGGTAATCAGATACCATAGCCACCATACCACGTGCTGCCAGATACTCGCTGTGCCTGGTGAATTGTGACGGATTTCCAGACCTCCAGCCTCCACCGAAAAAGAAGACTATTGCCGCACTACTATCTTCAACCCTGTGCTTTGGAGGAAGAAAGACCCACAGTTTAAGTTCAGTATCATTGACAGTTTTAAAATTGAATTCCCGGTCACATTCAATTTCAGGAGGATAGGCCTTTTGCCCCCAAATTATCTGACCGGGTCCTGACAGGAGGATTATGCATATTGTTAGTTTTATGGTTTCTCTCATAACATTTAACTTTAAGGGTTTCAGTCAGCCTTTTTTAATGAAGTACAAGTTACCTCCAGATTGTCAATTATTAAAATTTCAGGATGTTATTCTTAAATTCGCTTCCTTCATTATCCCCGACGGAATATCCCACCATTATAATTTACACATTTCAGCCCTATTCAGTAAAGCAGAAGGAGTGAACCATTAAAGAAGAACCCTTCCAGTTTTAATGACTGAGATACTTTCTCATAAAAATATGATTATAAACATGGTTTACGGATTGCCAAATAGGGGATTTTGTCTATGCCTGAGGATATATATTATGTAAATTTATATATCCCTAAAATATATATTATGAAAACACTGAAAACATTGATTTTTTTAATTCTCACTGGTACCCCGCTAATTGCACAGGAAGATCATTCGGAATTTATTGAAGGTCCGTTCGGCTCCCCCCGGGAGGTTACGGAAACCTGCCTCCTCTGTCATGAAGGTGTCGACGCAGATATTATGAAAACCAGGCACTGGAACTGGCTGGGTGATGAATTTGTGAATAAAGAGGGTGAAACGGTGAGAGTGGGAAAGCAGAACATCATCAACAACTACTGTATTGCCCTCTCTTCAAACTGGGCCCGCTGCACCAGCTGTCATATCGGTTATGGCTGGAAAGACAAGACATTTGACTTTACGGACGGGAACAATATTGACTGTCTGATCTGCCACGACCAGACCGGGACCTATAAAAAAGTACCCACCGGGGCTGGAATACCAGATCCCTCGGCAGATCTGGTCAAGGTTGCTCAGAGTGTGGGGGGAACTACCATAAAGAACTGCAGCATATGTCATTTCAATGGCGGGGGCGGAACCGGGGTGAAACATGGAGACATGGATGGAAGTATGATCGAGCCTACTGCAGAACTTGATGTTCACATGGGTGAACTGGGATTTACATGTTCCGACTGTCATGCAGGGGAGAATCACCGGATCCTCGGGGCCAGTCACGGCTCACTGGCCTCCGGCAGCAATCACATTACCTGCCTGGGCTGCCACGATGAAAAACCCCACAGCAGAAAAATTGTAAACGATCATACAAGATCCGTGGCATGTGAAACCTGCCACATCCCTACCTTTGCCCGGGAAGAACCGACAAAAACCTGGTGGGACTGGTCCACCGCCGGACAGGATAAGGCCGTTCAGACGGACAGATTCGGGATGCCAGTATACGACAAGAAGAAGGGTGACTTTATCTGGGAGAAAAATGTGGTTCCCGAATACAGGTGGCATAACGGACAGGCCGATTATTACCGGTCCGGGGATAAATTTGACCCAAACAAAACAGTGGAACTCAACAGGCTTACCGGGAACATAGAAGATGAGGCTTCCAGGATCTCCCCATTCAAAGTGATGCGGGGCAAACAGATATACGATTCCGGTTACCGCTATCTGGTCACTCCGAAATTATTCGGCGAGGATGGCTACTGGAAAACATGGGATTGGAATAAGTCAGCTGCGTTGGGAATGGCATCGATCAATCTGCCCTATTCGGGTAAATTCGGTTTCGTGGAAACAGAGATGTACTGGCCTATCAACCATATGGTGGCCCCGGCTGAAAAAGCACTGAAATGCTCAGCGTGCCATACCCAGAAGAAATCCAAAAGACTCGACTGGGAGCAACTCGGATACAGGGACGATCCCATGAGAACAGGCGGAAGGTTCAAGAAATCCGCTGAGTAAAGTGGGAAGGAGAGGTTTAAGCAGAGCTTAATCCAATCCGAGGCTCTTAATATAGGCTTCATTGTTGGAGGGACGGCCAAGGAACTTATCCACCGATTCCCGTATATCACGTTGTGTGCCGTTTGAAAGGATTAGCCTGCGGTATCTCTTCCCGGTTTCTGTGTCTGTCAGCCCGTTCTGCTCAAATACAGTGAACATATCCTCGGCATAGACCTCGGCCCAGAGGTAACCGTAATAATATGTGGGATGAGTGTTGATGTGGATCCAGCTTCCCTGGGGATGTGTGCCTTCCACATACATGGGCAGGGCCATCTCCCTGTCGACTACCTTCCAGAGGCTGTCAGTATTAAACGGGTTTTCCGGATCATAGCGGTCATATAACATCATATCATAGACGCTGTTCCGGAGTGATCCCTGGGCATCCAGTCCGGATGTGATGTTCTTTGCCTCTTTCATATTATCGAAAAACTCCCTGGGAAGGAGCTCCCCGGTCTGATAATGTTTGGCAAACCTGCTGAGCATTTCATAGTCCCAGATCCAGTTTTCAAAAAGCTGGGACATGGATTCACTGAAATCATCCTTTGATCCTGATTGGGAAGCAAATTCCCCATTATATGACATCTTCTCCATAATATGTCCGAATTCGTGGAACAGGGTTCTCAGTTCATCATGGCTGATCAGGGATGGCAGGGTTTCAGTGGGTGCCGGGAAATTGGCCAGGAGCATGCAGACCGGAACCTCGTAACCCGATTTTTTTTGTTTCCCCGGGACCAGTTCCACCCCGTAGAACCAAGACTCCTTAGAAGGCCTGGGATAAAGGTCCAGATAAAACCTTCCCTGCAGTACTCCCTCCTCATATACTTCGTACATAAGTACATCCTCATGCCAGACCGAAGGATTCTTAACCTTTCTGTACTCCAGGCCCAGGAGCTCCGAAAATATCCCCATCATGCCTTCCAGGCACTGTTCCATTGGCAGATACTGCCTGATCAACTCCTGGTCCACATTGTATTCCGAGATCAGCAACTGGTTTTTGAAATATCCCAGATCCCAGGGATTAACCGGTCCCTGATCAGTTTTCCCGGTAGATTGGTCCCTGAATTCCTTCAGCGTTTCGTAATCCGATTTTGCTTTCTCCCCAGTTCGAT
This sequence comes from uncultured Bacteroides sp., assembly GCA_964536755.1. Taxonomy (GTDB): domain Bacteria; phylum Bacteroidota; class Bacteroidia; order Bacteroidales. Next base: position 10,021 of record CAZIAU010000043.1, read on the forward strand.
CGATCAGGTCATCCAGGAAGCTCCAGACCGCACCGGGATTCTTTGACATCTTCCGGGAAGTGGTATATGACGCATAGGATCCATAGCCCATCAGCCTGGCAAGTTCGTAACGTTTGGCAACCAGTTCATCCAGGATCGGAAGGTTTTTCTCCCAGCCCCTGTTCTGGTATTTAATATAATAAGCCTTCCTGGTTTCTTCACTGGTGGCGTTGTTAAGCACCGGCCTCCTTGTGGCGGGAATAACCGGGATCTCATATCCCGATTCAGACTTATAACTCTCCTTAAAATTCTCAGTCAATCCTTCGGCTCCATGTTCATCCAGCACCAGGACCTCACCGGCATTATTCATATTCATGGAGTACCGGGAGGAGAGGTCGCTGATCTCAGCTTTCAGCGCCCTGAATTGCTCAAGCGGTTCCGGTTCCAGGTTCACCCCCGAATGCTCAAAAGACTGAATTACATCATCCATGAATCTCTTACGGTGTCCTTTCAGCTCCCCGCAGGCATCAGCTTTTGTGAAAGCGATCATCTGCCTGTATATCGCTGAATCGGAAGTGATGCTGGTCCCCAGGGAATCCAGCTTCTTGTAGCATTCCAGTCCTTTCGCCCGGATAAGGGAATCGGTGGAAACCCAGTAGAGCATGAAACATCTGTAATTTGCCTTCAACAACTCATTGATCACGTTGTCATAGGCCACAAAAATATTTTCGAATCCCGGTGTTTCCTCTTTCCTGATGCGTTCCAGGGCATCATCCGTTTCCTGCAATATGATATCGGCATATTTCCCGATATGTTCATTGGTAACCTCTGCATACTGAACGGGAACATTTAAGTCATCGAAAAAGGGATTTCCCTTTTTACCCGCTTCAGTGTCAGGGGTCTGGTTGCATGCGATCATTGTTATCAGGATAATATAAGAAAAAAAAGACCTGGTCATGATGTCAATATTTGAATTGAAATTTCAAATATAAACAATCACCCCGTTGGAATCACGGGTTATGTTGACAGACATATTGCGCTCAGTACCCCTGTTTCTCCTTTCCCGACTAGGTAAGATCGACTTCGGGGTGTTGAATGTTAGCATAGGGATAGAGCGCCACACGGGCATCAGATCGATGCTGCTTCTGAAGCAGGTTCAACACCTCATCCCATGACCGTGCCAGGTGGACATTGTTTGTTGAGAATTTATCCAGGTCCCTTTTCTGCATGTACTGCGAAAAAATGATAAGCTGGGAAGCCTGTTCCACCGTATTCAGGTCGTCTTCATAATTATCATGGTACCAGTGGCCCCCGTAATAACGTCTTTCATTCAAATAGTGCATCGTGCTCATGGCATCGGGATGCTGGGCTATTATCACGGCGGATCCACCGTCCCGGAGGCTGTTCCGGGCCCAATCCTTGACTGCATGGGCCTGACGGTTCCGCGGATAGGCGTTTGCCACAACAATATCCGCATCTTTAGCCGTGGGAGTCCTCAGAACCTGATTGGCCACACGGCAGGCAGCGTGGTGGGCTTCCACAACGTCACCTGCAAAGATCTCAATCGGTTCCCTGACTTCATTATATATGATCTGTACGGAGAAATTAACATCGGCCAGTCTGGCTGCCTCCTCCATGTCCAGGCGGACGTCATTC
>CAZIAU010000044.1:0-11628 GCA_964536755.1 uncultured Bacteroides sp.
ATGTTGGAATAATGCACCATGGACTGTGATATGGCTCCATTCGCAATAGGGGCTGTTAGTTTACTTTTGCCCCGGATGGTATTGAAGAAATTTTCCACATGTGCGGTGGACATATCGCCTCCTCCACCCAGTGCATTACCCGCTTCACTGGATGATGATTCGCTGTTCCTCAAAACCTTCCCGGCCCGGTCATACAGGATGAAGAGGCTGCGGTTTACAAAAACAGATCCTTCGCTTCCGAAAATGATTGTCCCTCTGTCATATCCATAGGTCTGGTATCCGTTCCGGCTTTTTCCATCCCATACAATGACTTTATCACCTGCAAACCTGAAGATTGCCTCCATGGTATCGTACATTTCCCATCCATCATCCAGGAAATGACGTTTTTCAGCCTGCACATCGCAACGGACAGGGTAACCAACCTGGAGTGCCCACCGGGCCACATCCATCTCATGGGTCCCGTTATTGCCCGCTTCGGCCGTTCCGTAATCCCATCCATACCAATGCCAGAAATAGTCCCATGTCTCCTCGGTATAATCACGCCTGGGTGCCGGTCCCTGGAACAATTCCCAGTCCAGTCCTTCGCGCACGGGAACTTTCTTCTGGACCGTACATACACCTCTATGGTTTGAATAAAATGCGATAGCCTTATAAGGAGTCCCGATTACCCCGTTATGGATCTCATTAATAATTTCAATGGTGTGATCGGATGAGCGCTGTTGTGTCCCCATCTGAACAACTTTGTCGTATTTTTTCTGGGCAGCAACGATCAGTTCATTTTCAAACATGTTGTGACTGCATGGTTTTTCATTATATACATGTTTGCCTGCCGCCATAGCCAGGATTGAACCCGGAGTATGCCAGTGATCGGGAGTGGCATTAATCACCACATCGACTTCCGGGTCGGCGAAAACTTTCCTCAGGTCATTTTCCAGTTTTGGGGTATAATCGATAAATTCCGAAAACTTCCTGGCTGCTTTTTCGCGCTGACTTTTCATAACATCGCAGAGATAGAGTAACTCCACATTGTTCCCTTTTTTGGAAACGGGCTCGTAATAAGCTCCCAGCCTTCTTCCCAGACCAATGATCGCAACGTTTAATTTATCGTTGGCACCTATTATTCTTCCATAACTTCGTGCAGACATGCCCATTGCTGAACCCCCAACGGTGACGCCTGCTGCTCCTGCTGTAACTTTCTTTAAAAAATCCCTTCTGTTAGAATTCATTTTCATAAGTAATTAGATTGTTGCTAAAACACCTTTTACATAACCCAGTGATTCCATCATTCCTGGCAGGGGATCATCTGATTCCGCCTCATATTCCAGGGCAAGCGTCCCTGCATATTTCAAAGCCACCACCGTTTTCAGGAAGGAGACCAGGTCTATTATCCCCCGGCCCATAATGCATGTTTCACCTTCCGGATGGCTCTCTGTGGGAACCACATCTTTAATATGAACATCGAAAATACGGTCAAAATAGTCCCTGAAATCCTGCTCGGGATCACGATTGATACGTTTCGTATGACCTATATCCAGGCAGAGCCCCATGCGCTTATCTAAATGCTTGATTTTTTCAATGATGGTTTCTGCGCTCGGATAGAGGTCATCGCCGGGTCCGTGATTGTGGATGGCCATTTTGATATCGTACTCCTTCACTTTTTCTTCCACATATGTTAGCAAATCAGGCTGGGGAACTCCAATGATTATTTCCAGTCCGGCGGTTCTGGCATATTCGAAAGCCTGGTCAACATCTTCCTTTGTTTTCATGTAAATAACGCCCGCACCATATAGGGTTATTCCTTTTTCTTTGCACTCTGCAACAGCTTTCATGATGGTTTCCCTGTCCGAATCCAGGGGAAGATGCATGCTTTTAAAGGCGATCCGGTTCACCCCGCACCTGCGGGTCATTTCCAGCGCCTCTTCCCGGGAGAACTTACGAAGAGAGTAAGATGCCACACCGAGTTTAATACCCTGACCGGACTTCTTTCCCCGGGCCGGAGATGCTGAGGCACTGGATACTCCCGGAAGAGCGGCAACTGCAACGCCAATTCCGGCAGTTTTTAAAAAATTTCTTCTATCTGTCATTGGATTGGTTTTAGGTTCGTTATTTAATGTTGAACAGGCTTAAATGTATAAAATACCATTGTTGTTTCAAACTTCTCTGTCAATATTCTGATCCAGGCAGATCTTTGAGGTTTTTTACGGGGGATCAGTCATCCTTACCGTCGAAATAGCCCCTGACGATCCCCCTTTTGGATGCGCGGATAAAAAGGATGATTTCATCCCTCTCTTTGGATGCCGGGAGGTTTGCTTCCACAAAATCAAGTGCATCTGAAATATTCAGTCCGCGCTGATAAATGATACGGTAAACTTCCTGAATGGCATAGATGGTGTCATTGTCAAATCCCCTTCTTCTCAGTCCAATAGAGTTGATACCTGTAAAAGACATGGGTTCCCGGCCGGCCAGTGCATAAGGGGGCACGTCCTTACCAACTTTGCTTCCTCCCTGGATCATAACGTGCTGACCGACCCGGACAAACTGATGGACCAGGCTGCCCGGACTTATGATGGCCCAGTTATCTACCTCAACCTCCCCTGCCAGGCCCGCATAGCTTCCCATGATTACCCTGTCTTTAAGCATACAGTCATGGGCAATATGTACATATGACATGATCAGGCAATCATTTCCCACCACGGTTTTATCCCTGGCCCTGGTGCCTTTGTTTATGGTTACATATTCACGGATTATTGTATTGTCTCCTATTTCGACAGTGGTATACTCTCCTGCATATTTCATATCCTGGGGATCCCCGGAGATCACAGCTCCCGGAAAAACCTTCACATTCTTGCCCAGCCGGGCACCATTCATGATCACCACGTTGGGGCCGATCCATGATCCGGAACCAATCTGAACATCCTCATAGATGGTACTGAATGGCTCTACGACCACTTCCCCTTCTATTTTGGCTCCGGAATGAACGTTTGCGTTTTTACTAATCATCTTTTTTTGTTTTTATGATCTGTGCCATCAGCTCACCTTCCATTACAAGTTGATTTCCCACAAAGATTTCTGCGAACATCAGGGCGATTCCTCTCCGGATAGGTTCCAGAAGATCCATTTTTACAATAAGAGTATCACCGGGCACAACTTTACGTTTAAATTTCACCTTATCGACTTTCAGGAAATAGGTCGAATAGTTTTCCGGGTCGGGCACTGTGCCCAGGACCAGCATCCCGCCTACCTGAGCAGCAGCTTCTATCTGGAGGACTCCCGGCATAATTGGTTCTTCAGGGAAATGACCGGTAAAGAAAGGCTCATTCATGGTCACATTCTTGATACCCACAACAGATTTCTCATCCATTTGGATCACCTTATCCACCAGGAGGAAGGGATAACGGTGGGGGAGCCTTTTTTTAACTTCGTTGGTGTCGAGCAGGGGTTCCAGGTTCGGATTGTAAACAGGGACCCTTTTCTGCAGTGCAGCTTTCTTCATTACCTGTCGCAGTGCCCTGGCAAATTCATTGTTGCTGCGATGACCGGGCCTGGTGGCGATAATCTTGGCTTTGAACCATCTGCCAACGTGTGCCAGGTCACCCATCAGGTCCAGCAGTTTATGCCGCGCCGGCTCATTGGAGAACCTCAGATCCACATTGTTGAGGATACCCTCGGGTTGTACTTTTACCTTGGGCTTATCGAACAGATCGGCCAGGCGGTCCAGCTCCTCCTGCGACACCTTTCGATCCACAATGACAATGGCATTGTCCATGTCACCACCCTTGATAAGGTTATTCTTCGCCAGGTATTCCAGCTCATGAAGGAAAACAAAAGTCCGGCAGGGTGCAATCTCTTCCTTAAAATTGTCAAGTTCCTCCAGGGAGGCGTGCTGGTTTCCAAGAACCTTCGAGTTGTAATCTATAAGTACATTGATGCTCTGTATTTTATCTGGGTAGGCGATAATATGGATACCGGTTTCCTCCTCATAATACTCAACCTTTTCCTTCAGAATGAAGTACTTGCGATCAGTATTTTGTTCCACAGTTCCCGTTTTTTCAATGGCGGCTGCATATTCACGTGAACTCCCGTCAAGGATCGGGGCTTCCGGACCGTCCATTTCCACAAATACATTATCAAGTCCCATACCCACAAAGGATGCAAGCACATGCTCAACGGTGGATATCCTGGCACCGTTCTCCTCCAGTGTTGTGCCCCTGGAGGTTTCCACAACATTTTCAGCAAGCGCATTGATGATTGGTTGTCCAGGCAAATCAATTCTCCTGAAGATATAGCCGTGACTATCGGGTGCAGGTTTGAACGTCATATTCACTTCGACACCCGTATGAAGTCCCTTTCCGGAAAAAGATATAGGGGCCTTGAGTGTTTTTTGTTTTTCCGCCATGCTGTTGTATCAGGTTTCGAATAAACCGCCGAAATATACAAAATTAAGATGAATAGCTCTTTTCCCTGGTCTCCGTTATAAAAAGCTCATTGTGAACAGATTCAAGGGAATCACCGGTTAATGCGTAAGATCCGCAACCTTTCGCTCAAGTTCAATAATCTGGTTCCTGAGGTCCGGCAGTCTCCTGAATAATACGTAGCATCGCTGGTAATGTCTCAACTCAAAAGCCGGGGCACCCTGTACCACTACTCCTTCCTCATGGATACTTTTTGGAATACCCGACTGAGCGGCTATTTTTACTCCGTCGGCAATAGTGATATGACCGATCAGTCCAACCTGACCACCGAACATACAATTCCTGCCGATCTTGGTTGATCCCGACACACCCGATTGCGCAGCCATTACTGTATTTTCGCCAACTTCCACATTGTGGGCGATCATGATCAGATTATCCAGTTTAACTCCTTTATGCAGTATGGTTGCTCCCATGGTCGCCCGGTCGATAGTGGTATTGGCCCCCACTTCAACGTGATCCTCGATGATCACTTTTCCCACCTGGGGTATTTTCTGATAATTGTTTTCCTGGCTTGGGGCAAAACCGAATCCGTCCCCGCCGATTATGGCCCCGGCATGAATTACACAGTGTGAGCCTATTTCACAACCTTCATAGACCTTCACTCCCGGATGGAGTATGGTTCCTTCACCGATCTTCACATTGTCGCCCAGAAATACCTGTGGAAAGAGCTGAACACTCTTCCCTATGGAAACATTTTCTCCGATCACCGTGAAGTCTCCAATATAGAGATCTTTCCCCAGTGAAGCAGAGCCGGCAATAGCGGCCATTTTACTGATGCCTCTTTTTTGTGGTTTGCTCTGCTCATATAGCTGCAACAGTGAAGCAAAAGACTCATAGGCATTTTTTACCCTGATCAGGGTTGCATCGATATTTCCGGCTGGCTCGAAATCCTCGTTAACGATTACAATAGTAGATTTTGTACCATATATATATTTTTCATACTTGGGATTCGCCAGGAAAGAGAGAGTTCCGGCTACACCTTCTTCGATCCTGGAAACATCAGTCACGATGGCTTTGGGATCGCCCTCCACCGAACCTTTAAGGAATTCGGCAATTACCGCAGCAGTAAACTTCATATAGCTGTTTTTTCAATGGATTTAAAACTATCACAATTCTTTTATAAACTTCGGGTAGCATAGAAAATATTTCCTGACTGTTTTTGATAACACCGAAATGTTAAGCATATCAGAGGCATCGGCAATATCACGTATATTTCCATTCTTATCCAGGATGGAGATCCGGTCATCCATATCGCTGTAGGCATAATTACTCACACTGTCTGAAACTACAAGGTATTCAGCCTCTTCAGGGGTCATGCTTAAATAACTGGTTACCCTGTTACGAAGAGATTCAACACGGTCGGTCTCAAAGGGTGAGTTGTCCAGTTCAACCGAAAACAGTGACCTGTTAACCAGGCCCTGCGACAACTTGGATAAAACCCTGTCGGAATGGGTGCACCATACCTTGGCAGAGGTGAGTATATCGTAGTCATCAAGCAGACCAAACTGCTCCAGGAAAATTGTCCGGTTTTCTTCATGGAATTTTCCGGGGGAATTATCCAGGAAAAAGGAGAGTGCAGGGGTGGCAAACAGTTTTTCCCCATCTGCAGTCAGTACCTGTGCCCTCTTCAGCATCATCAGCAGGATCTGCTCCGAGCTTACTACTGTCCGGTGGAGATATACCTGCCAGTACATCAATCGCCGGGCAATGAGGAATTTTTCAATGGAATATATCCCTTTTTCATCCACCACCAGCCGGTCATTCACCACGTTCAGCATTTTAATAATCCGGTCCGAACCGATCACTCCTTCTGTTACCCCTGTGAAGAAGCTGTCCCGTTTAAGGTAATCCAGGCGGTCCATATCCAGCTGACTGGACACAAGCTGATGCAGGAATTGTTTTTGATACCTGTTCTCAAAAATTTCAATGGCGAGTCCGAGCTGACCACGGAAAGCATCATTGAGTTGTTTCATATACATCACACTGATGGCTTCATGGGATGTGTTTTTGATCAGGCTGTGTTCCAGGGAATGGGAGAAAGGACCGTGCCCGATATCATGCAATAATATGGCAATAGTTACGGCATGGGCTTCAGGATCGGTAATTTCATGGCCTTTTGACCGGATGATCTCAATGGCCTGACCCATCAGGTGCATGGCGCCCACCGCATGCTGGAACCGGGTATGATTTGCCCCGGGATAGACAAAATGAGTAAGCCCCAGCTGCCTGATCCTACGTAGCCTCTGGAACAAAGGGTGCTCGATCAGGTCATATATTATATTGAAGGGAATTTTTATAAATCCGTAGACCGGATCATTGATAATTTTCAGCTTGTTTGTGGGAGTGGTCTTCCCCATAAGGTTTGTTTGTGGCACAAAATTATGCTTTTATTGACATAATCCGGTTTGTATCAGCGAAAAAACAATCACTTGTTTGCTAATTCGGCTTTAATTAGTAATTTTGCGCTGTCGTTAGGTGGGTGCGAATCTAGGGGGCTTGTGGTCCCCTATTTTATTACCATAAAAATGATAACCGACAAAGCGATAATAAAATTAATAGAAGAATACATTCAGGAGACCGATATCTTCCTGGTTGAGGTGGCTGTGAAACCGGGGAATGCGATCCGGGTACATGTGGACAGGCCGGACGGGATATCCATTGATGAGTGCGTGAAAATCAGCCGGTTCCTGAATTCAAGGCTGGATCGTGATGAAGAGGATTATTCTCTGGAGATATCTTCACCGGGACTGGGGGCTTCATTCGGGGTGATACAACAATACCGGAAGAACATCGGTAGCAATATTGAGGTGCTTCTGAACGACGGATCTAAGATAACCGGCAGGTTACTCTCGGTTTCTGATCCCGGCATCGTTATAAAAATAAAAGGGGAAGAGAAAGAATTATTATTTAAGGAGATTAAATCTTCAAAAGCAATCGTATCATTTAAATGATTCAATAAAAAAGAAATGGAAAACATCAATCTGATCGAAACATTTTCCGAATTCAAGGAATTAAAGAACATCGACAGGGTGACAATGATGAGCGTCCTTGAGGATGTATTCAGGGGTATGTTACAGAAGAAATATGGAACGGACGAGAATTTTGATATCATTATCAATATAGATAAAGGGGACTTCGAGATCTGGAGAAACCGTGAGGTCGTTGAGGATGATGAGCTGGAGGACCCTGCACTGCAGATCCCGCTTTCAAAAGCCAAGGAAATTGATGATGATTACGAGGTCGGCGAAGATGTAACCGATGAGGTAAAACTGGGAGATTTTGGAAGAAGGGCCATTCTGGCTCTGCGCCAGAACCTTTCATCAAGGATCATGGAACTGGAAAAGAACCACCTTTACAACAAGTATAAAGACCGTATCGGGGATGTGGTTACCGGAGAAGTATACCAGGTATGGAAACGTGAAATACTGATTCTGGATGATGAGGGGAATGAACTGATACTTCCCAAGACAGAACAGATCCCTTCCGATTATTTCCGTAAGGGGGATACTATTAGGGCGGTAGTGGTCAAGGTGGACATGAGAAATGCCAATCCGCTTATTATATTATCACGTACATCCCCGGTCTTCCTGGAGAGGCTGTTCGAACTTGAGGTTCCGGAGATATTCGATGGATTGATCACCGTAAAGAAGATTGTAAGGGTACCGGGGGAAAGAGCAAAAGTGGCGGTTGAGTCGTACGATGAAAGGATCGATCCGGTCGGAGCATGTGTGGGAATGAAAGGGTCACGTATTCATGGCATCGTCAGGGAGCTGAAGAACGAGAATATTGATGTGATCAATTATACGACCAACATCCAGCTGTTCATAACCAGGGCACTGAGCCCGGCAAAGATTACCTCCATTAAGCTGAACGATGAAGATATGAGGGCAGAAGTATACCTTCAGCCCAAAGAGGTTTCTCTGGCTATCGGCAAAGGTGGTCTGAATATTAAACTGGCCAGTCAGCTTACGGGATATGAAATTGATGTGTACAGGGAATCTGATGAAGATGACGAGGATGTGAACCTGGAAGAATTTGCCGATGAGATTGAAGGATGGGTGTTGGATGAGTTGAAGGCAATAGGTTGTGATACGGCAAAGTCAGTATTGAACCTTAGTGTGGAGGACCTTGTTAAAAGAACAGATCTGGAGGAGGAAACCATCGCAGAACTGGTCAATGTGCTAAAGGCAGAATTTGAATAGAATCATATGGCTGAAAGAAAGGCAACAAGGCTTAGTAAGGCTGCACGGGAATTCAACGTTGGAATAACCACAATTGTTGATTTTCTGGGCAAGAAGGGCTATGAAATCGATTCCAATCCCAACACTAAAATTGACCCGGAACTGTATGATCTCCTGCTGGAGGAATACAGTACAGATCTGAGTGTGAAAAAGGAATCGGAGAAGCTGATGCTCAAGAACCTCAGGGAAAGGCAGGAGTCCCTTTCACTGGACGATGTTCCGGCATCAGCTGATGTTGAGGAAGCTGAGGAGCTTCTGATTACTGATAAGACCGCAGGAAAATCCGAAACGGTAGTTGAGGAGGAAAAGCCTGTTGCCGGTGACAAGGTGGAACCTGAACCCGAAAAGGAAACCTCTGTAAAAAATAAAAAAGGGAAGGAACCGGTTGAGGCCGGCGAAAAAACTGAAGAAGATGAATCGGGACCGAAAGTGGTTGGAAAGATCGATCTGGATTCCATGAACCAGAAAACCCGGCCCGATAAGAAAGCAAAAGAGTCAAAAAAGAGTGCGGCTGCAGAAGAAATACCCGGTGAAGCTGATAATGATAAGAAGAAGGCTGCTTCTAAAAAGAAAGCTGCAGAAGAAGAGGAGGAAAAGTCTGAAAAAGAAATAATCGCCGAGGAGAGTGATTCCGAAGTTATGGTCACTGATGAGGAGGCAAAAGACGAGACAGATCTGGCGGAACAGATAGAAGATGAAGAGGATGAAATGAACCTGATCCCGACCAAGGTGGAAAAACTGAGTGGTCCGACCGTGGTTGGAAAAATTAAGCTGCCCGAAAAGAAGGAACCCAGGAAAAAACCGGTAGCTTCAAGCAAAGACGATGATCTGCATACAGATCAGAAGAGGAAAAGAAAAAGGATCACCAAAGAATCGGGACCTGTGGATCTTGCTTCCAGGGAAAAGGCAGGAGCGAAGAAGGAGAAGGGTGGAAAAAAACGTAAGCGTACTGCAAGGCCGGAGGTCAACGAGGAAGATGTCCAGAAACAGATAAAGGACACACTGGCAAAACTGACCAGCAAGGGTGCTAAATCTAAAACATCAAAATATCGCAGGGAGAAGAGGGATGCGGTTCATCAAAGAATGCAGGAGGAGAGCGAGCAGCTTGAACAACAAAAGAATGTAATTAAGGTCACCGAATTTGTTTCGGTAAACGAGCTGGCAAATATGATGAGTGTACCGGCCAACGAGGTAATCCAGACATGCATGAACCTTGGATTGTTCGTTTCTATAAACCAGCGACTTGATGCAGAGACCATGGCCCTGGTTGCCGATGAGTTTGATTTTAAGGTTGAATTTGTAAGTGTTGACCTGGTGGAGGCCATACGGGATGAGGAAGACCGGCCGGAGGACCTGATACCCAGGCCTCCCATTGTAACAGTTATGGGGCACGTTGACCATGGAAAGACTAAATTGCTGGATGTGGTCAGAAGTGCCGACGTGATAGCCGGAGAAGCAGGCGGTATTACGCAGCATATAGGAGCTTACAGTGTGAAGCTGGAAGATGGAAGGAAGATCACCTTCCTTGATACACCCGGCCATGAAGCTTTTACAGCCATGAGGGCCAGGGGAGCCCAGATCACTGATGTTGCCATTATTGTGGTGGCGGCCGATGATGGAGTGAAGCCACAGACGGTGGAGGCCATTAATCATGCCGCGGCGGCAGGAGTCCCCATTGTGTTTGCGATCAATAAGATCGACCTGCCTGCGGCCAATCCTGAGAAGATCAAGGAGGAACTGGCCAACATGAATTATATGGTGGAGGACTGGGGCGGTAAATACCAGTCGCAGGAGATTTCTGCCAAAGGCAATATCAATATTGAAGAACTTCTGGAAAAAGTATTACTGGAAGCCGAACTATTAGAGCTGAAAGCTAATCCGGAAAAGCAGGCCCGGGGAGTAATCATTGAATCTGCCCTGGACCGGGGACGAGGTAACATTGCTACCGTCCTTGTGGAATCCGGAACCCTGAAGATAGGGGACGTGGTGCTGGCCGGACACTATTTTGGACATGTGAAAGCCATGTTCAATGAGAGGGGTAAGAAGATTAATGAAGCCGGTCCCGCTACACCTGCGCTGGTCCTTGGTTTAAATGGTGCACCCCAGGCTGGTGAGAGCTTTAATGTGATGGATACCGATAAGGAGGCCAAAGAGATAGCCAATAAGAGAGAGCAGCTTCAGCGGGAGCAGGAATTACGTACCACCAAGCATATTACCCTGGATGAGATAGGCCGCCGGATCGCCGTTGGTAATTTCCAGGAGTTGAATGTGATCGTAAAAGGCGATGTGGACGGTTCCATTGAAGCCCTCTCTGATTCACTGATCAAGCTGAGCACAGAGGAGATACAGGTAAATATCAAACATAAGGCTGTGGGAGCCATTTCAGAATCGGATATCCTGCTGGCCGCAGCTTCCAATGCCATTGTGATCGGGTTCCAGGTCAGGCCGTCACTAAGTGCCCGAAAGCTTGCAGAAAAGGAACAGATTGATATTCGTCTCTATTCCATAATCTATGATGCCATTGAAGAGGTTAAAGCTGCCATGGAAGGGATGCTTTCACCGGAGATCAGGGAGGAGATCACGGCAACACTTGAGGTTCTTGAAGCGTTTAAGATCACCAAAGTTGGAACCATTGCCGGATGCATTGTAAGGGAAGGAAAGATCAGGCGTACCTCAAAGGTCAGGCTTATCCGGGACGGAATAGTGATATACAGCGGTGAACTGGGATCGTTGAAGCGTTTCAAGGATGATGCAAAGGAAGTAGTATCAGGACTTGAGTGCGGACTTAACATTGAGAATTTCAATGATATCAAGGTGGGTGATATCATAGAGGCTTATGATATTACAGAGACAAAAAAGACCCTCTGATATTCCAGCCTGATTTTACTATATTAGCATACCAAAACCAATTGGTA
>CAZIAU010000045.1:0-3939 GCA_964536755.1 uncultured Bacteroides sp.
CTATACCTGGTCCAACAGGAATGTGAGTCAGGGTGACCTGGGCCTTCAGAGTGATCTAACTCTTTTCAACGGACTTCAGGGCTTTAACAATATGAAAATGAACAGGGCCACCTACCTGATGAATAAGGAGGAGCTGGAAGCCATGGAAGATAATATTACCATTAGGGTGATGACAGGTTACCTGGACCTGCTCAGGAACCAGGAGCTTGTTGAGGTGGCCGTTAATAAGGTGGAGGTGACCAGGAAGCAGGTGGAAAGAATGGAAAAGCTTGTGGAGGTGGGAAATGAACCGAGGGGGAGCCTGCTGGAGGTGAACGCCCAGCTATCCGCTGAAAGACTGGCCCTGACCCAGGCATACAATGCCATGGAAATAGCCAGGCTAAAGCTGATGCATATACTTAATCTCAGTGATACTGAAAATTTTGAAATCGTACAACCCGAACTGCCCGATCCTTCAGCCATAGAAATCCCGGAACTGAAAGTTGTATTCGAAAATGCAGTGGCCCTTATGCCTCAGATCAAAAGTGCGGAGTACGGGATTGAATCACAGGAAAGTTACCTGGCGATGCGCCGGGGCCAGCGCTCTCCAAGGCTTTATATCAGGGGGATCTACTACTCAAACTACAGTGACGGACTGGTTAATCCCCTGGACCCCGATCCTGCAAATTCCACAATGGATTACCCCTTGTACGACCAGGTGGGGAACAACCTCTATAAGCAGCTTTCCATGGGAATTCAGGTCCCGTTTTTTAACAGGTGGCAGACTCAGACCGGCATTACCAAGGCGAAAATTGATCTTCAGGATGCCCGGTACCAGTATGACATGGCTGTGCTGGTCCTGGAACAGTCTATTCAACAGTATCATGCAGAGGCGCTTTCGGCCATGGATAATTATATTTCCGCAGAAGAGGCGGTGAAAAATTCTGATGAGGCTTTCAGGTTTGCTGAAGAGCGATTCAGGGTTGGAACAGGCACCGCACTTGAACTTCAGGAGGCCCGGAACCAGTTATATGAATCCACCTCGGCAATGGTATCATCAAAATATGTTCTGATCTTTTACACCGAGATCCTCGATTTTTATATGGGAAGGGCCATTGAGTTTTAGTGAGTATGGAGGATAAATCCTATTTTTGTGACGGGACTGCAAAACCCTGTTTCCATGAAAAGAATTATCCCGCTCCTGTTCATTGCTTTTTCCCTGACGGTTTCCGGCCAGGTGGTAAACTTTGCCAAGACTCTTCCGCAACGTGCCTTCAGCCTGAGTCCTTCTGCTGCCTGGCACGTGGACAATGCTGTCCGCCTTTTTGATGCGGGGGGGCCCTCCTTTTCCCTGAGTGCGGGCTATGGAATTCTTTACGCGGTGGACCTAAGTGCCAGGTATGTTTATTATCTCAACGGTCCCGATTATGTGGGAATTGACCTCCAGTACCTTTTGCACGAGTCAAGATTCAGCTACTTTTCTGCAATGGCAGGAGTTCACCGGTGGGATGACTACGGTTTGGACCTTACGGGACTCTATACCTATTCTCCCAGGTATTTTCTGAACCTCTCCGTGGGACTGGATATGGATTTTAGTTTTGCATCTGTGGTCCGGCCCAGGTTCTGGGTACCTTTAAATGCAGGTTTCAATGTGACGGAAATGATATTTTTTTTCGTGGAATATGACCTGCCGGTTTCCCAGCTTTCCTGGGACATTTTTGCCGTGGGGGCAAATTTTATTTTCAGATAAACTGTTACTCTGAAGCCCTGTAAACCAACTCACCCCCCGACCAGGTTTCAACCACCCTGATGCTGAACAGATCCTTATCAGGTGCGGTAAGCAGGTTTTCCCGGGTGACTACCAGATCGGCCAGCTTACCGGGTTCAATGCTTCCTTTGAGCTTCTCCTCGAATCCGGCCTTTGCAGCCCATATGGTCATGGCGCGCAGCGCATCCTCCCGGCTGAGGGCTTCCTCTGTCCGGAATCCCCGCGGAGGGTAACCCGACTGGTCTTTCCGGACCGTTGCTGCATAGAATCCGAAGAGGGGATTGATGTTTTCTACCGGAAAATCACTTCCGCATGGGATCCATCCGTTCTGTTCCATTAGCCGGCGGTATGCATAGGCCCCTTTCATCCGTTCCCTTCCGATCCGCTGTTCCGCCCAGTACATATCGGATGTAGCATGGGTAGGTTGAACCGAAGGCACAATGCTGTAATCCCCGAACATATGAAAATCGCCGGGATGGATTACCTGTGCATGCTCGATCCTCCAGCGTCGATCATTCCTGCCTTTCAGTATGGCCGCGTAGATCCTGAGTGTTTCGCGGTTGGCTGCATCGCCAATGCAATGGGTGGCCACGGCATAATTATATTTATAGGCTTTCCTGCAGAGCTTTTCCAGCGAATCCAGCGGGGTCACAAACAATCCGCTGTTCCCGGGATCATCGGTATAAGGCTCAATCATGCGTGCCCCTCCCGATCCCAGCGCACCATCGCTATATAACTTGATGGTGTTCACCGAGAGGTGATCGGTCTGACAGGTACCCTTCTCCACAAAATGGCTGAAATTCTCATCTGACGGAGTGAGCCAGGCATTGATCCTGATCTTCAGGGAACCGTCCCTTTGGAGTGAATCGATGAGCTGCACCATCTCTTTATCCAGACCCGCATCATTCACAGAGGTCAGTCCGACGCTGAAACAGTTCTTTTCGGCATGTTGAAGGGCCTCTGTGATCTCCTCCCGGGAGGCAGCAGGGATCATGGATCCAACAAGTGAAATGGCATTGTCGATCAATATACCGCTGGGCTCACCTTCGTTCATCAGGATTGCCCCGCCATCAACTCTGGAAGCGGCCGTAATCCCTGCCAGCTCAAGGGCTTTTGTATTGACCCAGGCAGCATGTCCGTCTATTCGCCTGAGCAGGACAGGTATATCCGGGAAATGGGCATCCAGCATCTCCCTGTCGGGGAATTCCTTGATCTCCCAGTCATTCTGATCCCATCCCCTTCCGGTGATCCAGGTACCCGTATGTGATTCCCGGTGTTTCTTCAACCTGCTAATTATCTCTTCCACCGAAGCCGTACCGGTCAGATCGGCTGCATTCAGGTTCATACCATATCCAACAAAATGACAGTGAGCGTCGATCCAGCCCGGGTAGACAAATGCGCCTTCCAGATCATTTACCCGTTCAGCTCTGTATTTCTCCGTAACATCTTCAGAAGATCCCACTGCAATGATCCTCCGGTCCCTGACGGCAACGGCTCCGGCTATGGAGAAATCGTTATCAACGGTATAAACCACTCCATTTGTAAGGATCAGATCTGCCTGTTCTTTTCCTGTTGAGCAGCCCAGTTGTGAAATCAGCATGGCTGTGATCAATTTAATATGAAGACGCATGGACAAAGGTTTGGGACAAAAATAGTATTCTCATATTATTTTCCCCATTTTTGCGTTCTTAAGAACAAAACGAACCTGATGGGAACCGGCAGGATCTTTCTGATAATAGTTGTTGCGGGAATACTTTTTTTTGCATGTCACCCGGAACGGAGCTATGAGGAGGATCCGGATGCCCGGCTGGAATTCACCCTGGATACACTCTATTTTGATACTGTGTTTACTACCATAGGGACGGTGACTGAATCTTTCAGGGTACTCAATCCCCATAAACAGTTCCTGAGAATTGATGAGATCACTCTTGCGGGTGGATCATCCTCGGTGTTCAGGATCAATGTGGATGGTGAGCCAGGGATCAGTTTCAGCGATTTTGAAATTGCACCGGGCGACAGCATGTATGTATTCGTGGAAGCAACACTCGATCCAAACGGTTCGGACGAGATACTTCGAATCCAGGATTCCATAGTATTCCTTACAAACGGTAACATACAGGATATTGACCTGGTGGCATGTGGACAGGATGTGCATATGCACAGGGACAGAGTACTGGATCAATCCACAACCT
>CAZIAU010000045.1:3949-11606 GCA_964536755.1 uncultured Bacteroides sp.
ACAGTCGAGCCGGGGGTAACCATACACATGCACCGGGATGCACTGCTTTACGTTAAGGGGACCCTGCAGATGAACGGGACTCTCGATGATCCGGTGGTAGTGGAAGGGGACAGGCTGGAGGCGTTTTATGAAGATTTTCCGGGTCAGTGGGGACTCATATACCTCTCAGCGAACAGCCGGGACAACCTGATCAACTATGCCGAGATCAGGAACGGAACCATCGGGGTACTGATCAGTGCTTCTCCGGAATCGGGATTACAGCCCGATCTTCAGATTACCAACACTATAATCAGGAATATGAGTTCCAACGGCCTCTATGCACTGAATGCGGGGATAACCGGCAGTAACCTTGCCATCGGTGATTGTGGTGGCAGTTGTGTAGGGCTCTTTTACGGGGGAAACTATGAATTCACTCATTGTACCCTGGCCAACTACTGGCCCTCATGGTATTCAAACCGGCAGCTGCCTGCACTGCTGATGGCCGATTATTTCCCGAATGTTGACGAGGATGGTAACCTGACCATATACGCGGGCGGGGATTTTGAAAAGGCAAGGTTCAGGAATTCGATTATCTCCGGAAATTCCCAGATGGAGCTGGTCATTGACAGCTGGGAAGGGCGAAAGCTCAACTACCGGTTCGATCACTGCCTTACACGGATCGATGAAGACAGCATGGATATTGGTCATGATCCCTTTTTTACATCCATTATAAATAATAAGGATCCGATGCTGGTGGATACGATCCCGAACCTTTTCCTGCCCGATTCACTTTCACCTGCCATCAATGCGGGACTCCCGGCCAATGCGATTGGGGTTCCCTTTGATTTTAACAATGTCAACCGGCTGGGTGACGAAGCACCCGATCTGGGCGCTTTTGAAAGGATTGAAGAGTAGCGCTGATCTTTTTTCTCCGGTCATATTAACTCTCTGGAACATTACCCTCTTTTGAATGTGGAAGAACTTATTTCTGCTGCAGGGCTTCCTGTTCTTGAGCCTGATGGTCAGCGGGGCAGTCAGCGGGGCAGTAACATGCCGGCCATACTCACGGGGTGAGGTAAGGATCATGTGGTACAATGTGGAAAACCTGTTTCATCCCTCCAATGATTCCCTTGTGGAAGATGACGAGTTTACTCCGGAAGGATCAATGCACTGGACCTGGGAACGTTACCGGCGTAAAATTACCGGGCTTGCAAAGGTGATCGTGGCCGCCGGCGAGTGGGATCCTCCCGACATGGTAGGAATGTGTGAGATTGAAGATATCAGGGTTCTGGAGGACCTTGTCCGGCATCCGGTACTGGAACCTTATGATTACAGGATCATCCACCGGGAGAGCCACGATCACCGCGGTATGGAGGTGGCATGTATTTACAGGGAGAGGCGGATCGAGATAAAAGGCTGGTGGGCGTACCCCCCTTGTCTTTCAGGTCCACAGAGCCGGACCCGTGATCAGGTTCATATATGCGCCGTATGGAATGAAACTGATACCCTGGACCTGTTCTTTGTCCATTTTATTTCAAAATACGGAGGTGCGGGTAACACGGCCGATTACAGGAGAATGCAGGCCGGATCGCTGGTTCAAAGGATTGACTCGGTACGTCAGCTCCGGAGAAGAAACCTTGTTGTAGTGGCGGGAGATTTCAATGAAGAATATGAAGGTTACTCCATGGAGCCAGTGCATGATGCATTCCCGGACCGGGACAGCATTGTGTATATAACTCCTGCGGGGATGGAGGGCAGTTATAAGTACAGGGGCCGGTGGAGTTGCATTGATCAGTTCCTGGCTGCCGGCCTGACCTCCCGGTTTATTATGAAGGTTTCCGTTATGGATCTGCCGGCATTGCTGAAACCCGATGAGTTATACCAGGGGATGAAACCTTCAAGAACCTATGAAGGGTTTAAATACAATGGGGGGATCAGCGACCATCTTCCCCTTCTGATGGATATCACCCGCCGTTCCTTTCCAGCTTGTTCCGAAAGGTAAGTCCGAGAGCTCTGCCTTCCTCCAGCATTTTACCGTAAGCTGCGTGAAACTCATTGGGGATCTCCCCGTCCAGGATAGCCTCCTTTATGGCGTTCTTGATGATCCCCACATCTCTTGACGGCGGAATTCCAAAGACATACTGAATATCATTACCGGAAATGGGGGGCTGGAAGTTCCTTACGGAGTCCTTCTCCTCCAACTCCGTGATCTTCTCCCTGACTATCTCAAAATTCCGCATGTGTCGCCTGACTGTCCTCTCGTTCTTGGAAGTGATATCAGCCTCGCACAGGGTCATCAGGTCATCAAGGTCATCTCCGGCATCAAATATGAGGCGCCTTACTGCCGAATCGGTTACCATATCCAGGGAAAGCACAATGGGCCTCAGGTGAAGCTGAACAAGCTTCCGGACATACTTCATCTTCTCATTGAGCGGGAGTTTAAGCCTTCGGAAGATTCCAGGGATCATTTTTGCCCCTATGAACTCATGTGCATGGAAGGTCCATCCTGTACCCGGTTCAAATTTCCCGGTACGGGGTTTGGCAACATCGTGAAGAAGTGCGGCCCACCTGAGCCAGAGGTTATCGCTCTTCAGGGATATGTTGTCCAGTACCTTTAGCGTATGCAGAAAATTGTCTTTATGAGACTGGCCATCAACCTCTTCCACGCCCTTCATTTCATGAATTTCGGGAAATATGATCTCAAGGATGCCCGTGTTTTCCATCAAAAGGAAACCTCTGCCCGGTTCAGGTCCGGCCATGATCTTATTGAGTTCGTCTGTAATACGTTCCTGGGAAACGATAGTTATCCGCTCCCGGTTCTGCCTGATGGCTTCCAGGGTGCCGCTTTCAATACTGAATCCCAGGGAGGTGGCAAACCGTATACCCCTGAGCATTCTCAGCGGATCGTCTGAAAAGGTGGATCCGGGATCCAGGGGAGTTTTGATCAGCTTCTTCTCCAGGTGTTCCAGTCCGCCAAAAGGATCGAGCAGCCGGCCGTAAGAATCCTTATTCAGGGATATGGCGAGGGCATTGATAGTGAAGTCCCGCCTCTTCTGATCATCCTCCAGGGTACCATTCTCAACAGACGGTTTTCTTGAGTTCCTGCGGTAAGACTCCTTTCTGGCTCCCACGAACTCTATTTCAGTATCATCCCATTTTAACATGGCCGTGCCAAAATTATTGTAGACCGTCAGGGGCATCTCCTTTCCAATTGCTTTCCTGACTCTTTCTGCCATCTCAATTCCACTTCCCACTACCACGATATCGATATCCTTGGGTAAAGATCCTTTTCCCGAAAGCAGGAGGTCCCGGACAAATCCGCCGATCACATACGATTCTACCTGTTTCTCTCCGGAAACAGAGGCTATGATCTGGAAAACCGGGTGTTGGAGATGATCTGATAAATCCATTGTAATGTATACTGACACAAAAATACAATAATAAAATTCATTATCTTTTTACTATAAAACTTTCATAATTGCCAAACTAAAGGTAATTTTGATATGAACTTCCCTAAGGGGGTGCCTTAAAATTCCGGGCTGAGATTATACCCTTAGAACCTGATACGGGTAATGCCGGTGAAGGGAATATGAAGATCGGATTAATAACATATTGAATCAGAATTTAATGAGCCGGGCTTTTTTATTATATGCATGGTTAATGCTGACCATGGCATCCTACGGACAACATACCCTGAGGGGTAAAGTGACAGATGATCAGAACAGGCCGCTTCCCGGAGCCAATGTGGTTCTCAGTGAGCTAAATCTTGGAACAGTGACCCTGCAGGACGGATCATTTATCCTTGGAGGGATCCCCGGGGGCATCCATACCCTGAAAGTGACGTTTGTGGGGTATGCAGAATATACAATCCCGGTAAGTCTTTCATCTGATCTGGACATGGGGAGGATCACTCTTGTCATGCTCCCTTTTATGGGAGAAGAAGCATTCGTGACCGCCACACGTGCCGGGACCAGTACACCGGTGGCATATTCAGTAATGAACCGGGAGGAGATCAATTCAAGGAATTTCGGACAGGATGTTCCCTACTTGCTTTCATCAACTCCTTCAGTGGTAGTATCTTCCGATGCAGGTCACGGGATAGGATACAGCTCCATGCGGATCAGGGGCACGGACGCCAACCGTATTAACGTGACTATCAACGGCATCCCGCTCAATGATGCCGAATCACACGCCGTTTACTGGGTGGATCTTCCCGATATTGCCACCTCGGTCGAGAATATACAGATCCAGAGAGGAGTGGGAACCTCCACCAATGGTGCAGCTGCATTTGGAGCCAGTGTCAACTTCCAGCTACAGAAACTGCAGAAAAAGCCATTTGCAACATACGATGGTACATTCGGCTCTTTCGGGACCATCAGATCTGCCATATCGGCCGGGACAGGATTGATTAAAAAACATTTCAGCGTGGATATGAGGTTATCCGGCCTTCATTCTGATGGATATATCGACAGGTCATGGACCAATCTGCGGTCACACTATCTCTCAGCCGGGTATTATGATTCCAGAACCATCCTGAAGTTCATAACCTTCTCCGGCACCGAGGAACTTTACCAAGCCTGGAACGGGGTACCGTCGGATCTGCTTGAATCGGACCGGACCTTCAATGAACTGGGTGCATACAGTGATGAAAACGGGGTACTGTCTTATTATGACAACCAGGTGGATCACTACAAACAGGAACATTACCAGCTTCATTTTTCCAGGGAATACAGCGACCGGCTATATATGAATGCTGCCCTCCATTATACCCGGGGAGCCGGCTATTACGAGCAGTATAAAGAGGATGAACCACTCTCAGGTTATGGACTGGGTCCGGTGGCTGTCGGGGGAGATACCATCCTTGAGAGCGATCTGATCAGGAGGAAGTGGCTGGATAATAATTTCTACGGAGCTGTGGGCGGACTCCATTTCCGGGAAGAAAATTTCAGTGCAGTGATGGGAGGCGGGTGGAACCGGTATGATGGCGACCATTTCGGGACAGTGATCTGGGCCAGGTATGCAGGGGAGAGTGAAATCCGGCATCGCTGGTATGAGAATAACGGGATCAAAACGGACTGGAACAGTTACCTCAAAACCACCTTTGAAGCAGGAAACAGGGTTTCACTTTTTACCGACCTCCAGATCAGGGGGATCGATTACGGGATTGAGGGTAAGGATGATGATTTAAGAATTATCACACAGGAACACAGTTATCTCTTCTTCAACCCCAAGGCGGGGGTCAATCTTCAGCTTTCATCCTCGCAAAGGGCCTATGTTTTCGTGGCCCGTGCAAACAGGGAGCCGAACCGCAGCAATTTCGTGGATGCAGATCCGTCAGGCCCGGTCCCGGTGAAAGAGACCCTGCTGGATTATGAAGCCGGTTACAGTATCACCGGTCAGGATTTCAGTCTCAATGCCAATCTCTATTACATGGATTATACCGACCAGCTTGTGCTGACCGGGGAAATCAATGATGTGGGCAGAGCCATTATGACAAATGTAAAGGATAGTTACAGGGCAGGGATTGAACTTTCCTTTGGCTTCAGGTTAGCCTCCTGGATAAGGTGGGATATGAATTCTACCCTGAGCAGGAATATGATCCCGGATTACACCGGGTATGTGGATAACTGGGACTACTGGACAGATCCGGATAACCAGCCTTACCAGGTGAAAGAAGAACTGGGTGGTACGGATCTTGCTTTTTCACCGGGGATCATTTTCAACAGTTCAGTTGATGCGGAACCCCTGAAATTTTTTCACGTGGGACTGATATCCAGGTATGTGGGTAAGCAATTTATCGACAACACCTCTTCCCCGGAACGGGTGCTGGATCCTTACTTTATCAACGATCTCAGGATCTCCCACTCCTTTCATCCGGATTTTATGGAAGAGATCTCCCTTCAGTTCCAGGTGTTAAATCTTTTTAATGTCATGTATGAATCCAATGCCTGGGTCTACAGGTACTACATCGGGGGTAAAGAAAGTGTCCTGGATGGATTTTTTCCACAGGCCGGGAGACATCTGATGGCCGGAATTCGTTTGAGATTCTGATTTTTTTCTTTAATTTACACATCAAAACCATGGAGTGTTAATTGACTCTCCTCGCAGCTTGCTGCGAGGAACCTTTTGCTCAGCGTAGCTAATCGTCGATTAATATTTATAATAATTCAACCCGAATGGCCGGTCTGAAAATCAGTATCTGTTTCTGGCACCTGGGCCCACTCGAAAAGGACGTTCTCTCGACGCTGAAAGGCGGCAGTTTTGATGTGAAGTCCAGGCGCTGCAAGGAGCGCAGTGAGCTCAGGTCTGTTCTGAGTAAGGATCCTCCGGACCTGATTATCTCTGATTATGATGCACCCGGAGACCTCAGAGAAGTACTTGAAAATGAGATGGAATCCTATTATCAGGAGGTCCCTCTTATTTTTATTGTCAGCCGTAAGCATAAAAAAAAGGCTTCCAAAACCATAAATACCGGCGTTTGGGACTACGTGGTCAGGGGGCAGATCGATAAGCTGGTTCCTTCGGCCTATTCAGCACTGAAGTATTCAAAGGCCATAAGGCAACGTCAGCAGGCTGAAAAAAACCTTGGTGGATCCGGGGAGAACCATGAAGCACTTAGGCGAAGTGAAGAACGGCTCAAACTGGCACTGCAGGCGACCAATCTGGGACTGTGGGACTGGAACCTGGTCAGCAATGAGGTCTATTTCTCCCCTGTATGGCTCTCCATGCTCGGTTATGGACCTGATGAATTGCCCCACGAGTTTGAAACCTGGACCAGGCTCCAGCACCCCGATGATGTGGAGCAGTCCGTAAAAACTGTAAAGGAAGCAATAAAAAAAAGGGATACTTCATTCGAACTGGAATTCAGGCTCAGGACCAAACAGGGAGCCTATATCTGGATAAACAGTAAGGGAAGGGCCGTTGCATGGGATGAGAAGGGGAATACTACCCGGCTGACCGGTATTCACGAAAATGTGGACGACAGGAAGAGGGAACAACTGGTAAAGCAGGTATTGTTTGAGATCTCCAACGCGGTAAGTACCACCCAGAGCCTGGATGAACTCTATGTAAAGATAAGGGAATCCCTGGGAAAGGTAGTGGATACGACCAACTGTTTCCTGGCCCTTTATAATGAGAAGTCGGATACGCTGACACTTCCTTTTATGAAGGATGAGAAGGATTCATTTACTGAATTTCCGGCCAGGAAAACCCTTACAAGTTATGTGATAAGAACCGGTGAAGCACAGCTGGTTGATGTCCGTCGTGAAAAAGAGCTGACCGGGCTGGGTGAGATCGAACTGGTTGGAGCCCCATGTGTAAGCTGGCTGGGGGTACCCCTGAAGCACGAAGGAAAAACAATTGGTGTATTCACTGTACAATCCTATACAAATGATGTGATCTATACCAGTTCGGACGCTTCCCTACTTGAGTTCGCAAGTGATCAGATTGCACTGGCCATTGACCGCCGCCGGCACCAGGATGACATCACCTCTACCCAGGAGAAACAGCGAAGGGTATTCGAGTCATCGCCCGATCCGATGATCGTGGTTGATCCTGACGCCATGATCCTGGACTTCAACAGTGCGTTCCAGGAGGCGTTTAATGTTGAACCCGAAAAGGTTTACGGGAAAAAGATCTTTTGCTTTATCAACCGTGACCACTGGAGACAGGCCATTCT
>CAZIAU010000046.1:0-11491 GCA_964536755.1 uncultured Bacteroides sp.
TCACCTACGAGATCGAAGGGGATGATATCCCCATGGATAAAGTCCGGAAAGCAGTATCACTTTCTGAAGAGAGGTATTGCGGGGTAAGCGCCGTCTACAGAGAGGTGATGGAACTTACATCGGAAATAGTAATATCCGGCTGACTACAGACGGCAGAATCCTACTCAGTTACCACCGGATAAGGAACGTTGTACCCTTTTACGGAATGCCAGATGATCCTGTTGAAAGTATCTTCATCAATACGGTCCAGTTCATCCAGATCCTGTTCCATCGATTTTACTGCCCAGTACCGGGCATCGCCTGAAAGGCTTATCAATTCGGGGTTCATTTCATCCAGGGGAATATTATTGGATCTGGCAGTGTAAGGTGAATAATCCGGTCTGGCAGTAAAGCAATCATACATTGGTTCCGCAGCAAGATCGAACTGGTTCAGGGGAGGTATGCCGAGGATATTCTCGATGGTCCGGAACATATTGATCTGGGAATAATTGGTTGAGATCACCTCTCCCCGTTTTGTATAGGGACTGATGACCAGTCCCACGGTCCGGTGACCGTCCACATGATCGAGCCCGTCCTGCGGATCGTCCTCGGTAACGAGTATGCATGTATTTTTCCAAAACCGGCTGTGGGATATGGCTTCAACGATTCTTCCCAGGGCCAGGTCGTTGTCAGCAACAGCAGCCCTCGGAGTTGGCATACCCGGCCTTGTACCCGAGGTGTGGTCATTGGGCAGAGCCATGATAATGAAATCTGGCAGGTTGTCATTCCTCTCAAATTCTGAAAGTTCTTTGATAAATTCGTCCGCCCTGTACAGATCCGGTACGATGCTGGGAAAACTTATATAGGAGGGACACGTAAATGGTTCCATCTGGGGTAATTTTGACTCTGACCTGATCCTGATGTTATTCGATCCCGTTGTAAAGTCCTTGTATATATCTGTAAATGTGCTATTTTCCGGTTCGATGATTGCATCAACAAATTCACCGTAGTTGCGGAATGAGAGGCCATGCTGCATTGCGTTGTCCCAGATAAAACCCGATGACGCGTAGGCCAGAGGGTCTCCGCCATCGTAAGGATAGCTTCGCCGGAAACCGCCGAAGAACTTTTCAATATAATCAGTTACATAAGCTTCGTCCGTCCACTGGTGACCGTCTGCACTGAGCACGCCGCTGCAGTAAAAGTTATCCATCAGCACGAATTCCTCTGCCAGCGCATGATGATTGGGTGTGACCTCCCGGCCAAAATGAACCAGGGAGGAGTCCCCGTTCCCCCGGGTCATATCACCGAATACCTGGTCATAGGTGCGGTTCTCCTTGATGATATATACAACATGCTTGAAATGAGATCTTTGTCCCGGAAATCGGGGGACAGCAGTTTGCCGGGTATCTCTATTTTCAAGGGCCATCTGTCTCATCATCTGACCGTATGAATTGTTCTCTTTCACCACATCCGTCATTGCCTGAAGCGCAGCTCTACCCGGGAGGGGAACAATGGAAATACTACCCATATGATTATGGGAATTGTACCCTTTCCTGTCAGCCGGCACATTTCTCGAACCAATCCCTTTTGTATTAGCCACGTAGAGTACTCCTTTATCCTTATCCATCAAAACCGCACCCGGGTACCACCCCGTGGGAATGAACCCGGTTATTTTATTATTATCATCAAGTTGAACCACACAGATTGCATTATCGGTCCCATTGGCGACGAAAAGCTGTTTACCATCGGGAGAGATAGCAAGGGCATTGGGAGCACTGCCGAACGGCAGATCCTTTTCCATCTTCACAGAGATGTTATCAACGACTGTATCTCTTTTCGTATCTATTATTGAAATCAGATCACTGTTGGCGCAGGCTACATAGAGGCGGCTTTTATCGGGACTCAGTACCATTGCGCCCGGGTGCAAACCGACTTCTATGCTTTTCATCTGACGGTTTGAACTCAGGTCAATTACAGAAACTGTACCGCTGTTTGCAATTCCGGTTGCCGGGTCAACGGCAATTTCACTGCCGGAAGTGGTATAAACAGGTTCCCCGGACTCCGGTTGCCTGCCGCCCCAGTTGCTGACATATGCCTTCCGAGGTGAAAACAGTATCACTTCGTAGGGTGAAACACCAACGGGGATTTCTGTTACGGATCCATCATTCAGCTCAACCACTGCAAGGGTGTTGCTGCGGCTTAATGGAACATATGACCTTTCATTATCCCCATCAATCAATAAACCACCGGGGACGGGGGGGCCGCCTATTTCGGGATGCGGGAACTGTATTGGTTCAATCCATTCTATACTATCGTTGTCCCCCATTTGAGCAACAAACAGTTTATCCGAGGACTGGCTTGCAAAGATCTTTTTCCCGTCGGAAGAGAAAGCGATCCCGTTAAATGATCCGCCACCTTTTATTGGCAGTGACTGCTTGATGTCCCGGTCCGTTGTGCTTAACAGATCAAGAGAGTTCTTATTCAGTATTGCAATCCATTTTCCATCCGGACTGAGCGCAAGGTCTACCGGCCGGCCCGGGAACAGGATCTGATCTCCTGCCGGCCGAAGAAGCTGATTGGTGGGAACGACGATGCTTCCATCGGGCTGTTGTCCGACTGTACGTCCCGATAAAAGAGCATTCCTGTCCGGTTCAACTCCACACTGACTCAGAATCAATACGACCAGGGTTATACAGGTGATAAAAATTATCCTTTTCATATCATATTTCTTTTAGATCCGGTTTCAAGTCAGCAGAACAGGTTTTCCGGGTGACTATACCGAGTTAAGATACAAAATAATTCCTTCTGATTTTTCATCCTGATATATCATGAGACTTATTGGATCTCTTGATTTTTGGAAACAAAAAATGGTCATCCATTGTTGTTCATAAAATAATGACGGAAATTCTCCCGAAAGCATCTTTTTTTCTTGAATTAACTTAAATATTATTCGAACTTAGTCTTTCCTTTGAGTTAAGATCCAATTAATGTCAAATCAATAAAATCTACAGCAGGGTTATGAAAAAAAATCATTTGTTCAAACGGTTAATACCGGTTTTCGTTCTTTTTATGGCAGGTGGAATCACTTCTGGTCGTGCCTATCAGATTGAAAACTTAAAAAATGCAGAAATGGCCGAAGGGCCCTCACAACTCATCTTTTCTGAATATATTGAAGGAAGCTCAAACAACAAGGCTCTGGAAATATTTAACCCGGGAGAGGATATTGTCAGCCTTGATAATTACCAGATAGCTCAGTCGGTCAATGGCGGAGGATGGGAATATTATCATATTTTTCCTCCGGGGAACTCTCTTCAGCCGGGGGATGTATGGGTTATAGTCAATGAGCAGGTTGATCCGGCATTATATGATACTACGCAGGCCGATGAGGTTTTGGGATACCCCAGTGTAGTGACTCACAACGGAGATGATGCACGGGGCCTGATCTATATTTCGGATACAGACACTGTTCTGATCGATGTCATAGGAGATCCCGATGTAGATCCCGGAAGCGGCTGGGATGTAGCGGGTGTGAATTCTGCGACAGCCAATCATACACTGGTAAGAAAAAGCTATATTCTTCAAGGAAATACCAATTGGACCGAGTCAGCCGGAAGCGACAGTATCAGTTCTGAATGGCTTGTATATGATACAAATTTTATGGACAGCCTGGGAACTCATACCTATAAGCCATTCATTGAGGTAACCTCAATTAATTTAACGGCAGAAGGGGGTGTGGCAGCCATAGATACAGATAAAGACACGCTGATGCTTATGGCTGAGGTTCTGCCGGCCGATGCAACCGACAGTCGCCTGGAGTGGTCGGTAAACGATCCGGTTCTTGCTTCAGTGAGCCAGAATGGACGCCTGATTGCCATAAATGACGGGATCGTCACAGTTACCGCTGCTGCGTTGGATGGATCTGGTGTTAAAGGAACCATTGATATCACCCTTTCGAACCAGACTCCAGTAATTCCTGTATCCACAATAACAGTGACCGGCGAAGCCGGTGCGACCACCATTGATGTAGCCGGGGGGACATTACAACTTTCTGCGGAAGTCTTGCCTGTTGATGCCTCGGATGATTCTATTATCTGGAGTGTGAATAATGAGGCTATGGCTTCAATTGATCAGACCGGACTGCTGACAGCAATCAGTAACGGAACAGTAATTGTTTCAGCCACTGCCTGGGATGGATTTGGAGGTGAAGGTGTTCTGGAAATTACAATTTCAAATCAGATTATCGATGTGGCCGACCTGGCAGCTTTGAAAGCTAAGGATCCTGCCGATCAAAACGCGGTATACAGGATAACGGGTGAAGTGGTACTTACTTATCAGCAGAGTTTCAGGAATAAAAAGTATGTGCAGGATGCCGGTGGAGGTGTCTTGATTGACGATAGCCCCGGGGCCATAACGACCACCTATTCAGTAGGAGATGGTATAACGGGACTGACGGGTACCCTTGAGGATTACTCCGGACTGCTTGAGTTTCATCCGGTTTCTGACCCGGGAGCAGCCACATCGAATGGAAATCCGATTGTGCCCGTGGTTGTTACACCGGCAGAGCTGAAATCGGATCTGGACACCTATGAATCGAGAGTTGTACCCCTGGAAAGCATAGAATTCACGGATGCTGATGGCTCTCTCTCTTTTGGGAACGGAAAGAATTATGACATTACGGATGGTCCCGATACAATTGTTTGCCGGACCGAATTCTACGATACTTCCCTGAAAGGCACAACCATTCCCGATTCTGCTGACCTCACCGGTATTGTCATAGAATACCAGGGTGCTGTGGAAGTAGCGCCACGCTCACTGGAGGATGTTGTAAACCTGGCGCCCTATGAAAAATCCTCGGATGCCTCCATAATTGACCTGCTGGTAAACGGAGTCTCCGTTGCGGGGTTCACTCCTGCCCAGATAAATTACAATGTGGAACTTGATGCAGGGACCACCGAAATACCGGTTGTAACCGTGGTGACAAACCACGACAGTGCCGTGGTATCGGTGACTGACGCCACCAACCTGAGCGGGACCGAAGCAGAACGGACGACAACCGTATTAATAACTGCTGAGGATGGTGTTACCACAAAAACTTACGTGGTCGTATTCTCCCTGTCTGTTGGCATCGGCGATCTGGTCAATCAGCATTTGGATATCTATCCCGTTCCTGCACAAAATCATCTCTTTTTAAGGAGTGTGGGATCAGTGGAGGAGGTCCGGGTCATCGATTTTACAGGATCTGTCCTGAAAACATGGAAATTCTCCGGAGAAAACAGTATCGATCTGGATATTTCAGATCTGCACAGCGGGGTATTCCTCCTGAAGCTGACTACCGGTGAATCCTCCAGGGTTATTAGATTCGTTAAGGAATAGTTAATATTAATTTCTGGCAGTATGGAGGCTGTATCAAAAGAAATCATGCCTTATGAAAAAAATGTTCTTAATTGTTGGTGTATGTATAGCCGTGACCAGACTTACGGCGCAGGATTGCAGCGATCTTTTCATCTCTGAGTATTTGGAAGGAAGCGGCAATAATAAAGGGGTCGAGATTTACAATCCGACCGGAGAGATAATTCCTCTGAACAGTTACTATGTTGCCAGGTACAGTAACGGTAACCTGACATACGATGCAGGGGGTATTACCCAGTTGCAGGGTTTCCTGCAACCCTATTCGACGCATTTTCTGGCCAACGGACAGACCACAAGTACAGAAACCTCTCCGGCCTGTGATCCTGCATTGCAGGCACTCGCAAAACAACTTGACCATGACTATCCGGCTCCCACCTATATGAACGGGAATGATGCCATTGCTTTATTTAAAGATACGGTGGGCAACGGGGATGTGAATGACTTCCTTGTAATGGACCTGTTCGGTATCGTCGGAGGGGGAATGCAGAACACGGATGAGGGATGGGCGGCTTTTACGGATGAATGGGTCTACAGGAACATTTATGACGGGGATCAGATCACCGGGCGGGACAGTGTGTTTATTCAACACTATATCGTGCCTGATCCCTATTACTGGATTCCCTGGTCGGCCAACCATTCCCTGGTCAGGAAACCCTCCGTAAAAGAGGGTGTAAAGGCAAGTCCGGCCGTTGAATTTGATGTCACCCTGCAGTGGGATACAGTACCCGGAGGAGCAGATGTATGGGATTCGCTGGGGACACATCTTTGTGATTGTAAAGCTGTAACATCTGTGGATCCTGGATTCAGCAAAATAGGGTTAGCTGTATATCCAAACCCGGTTTCATCGGAACTGAAGGTTGAAGCAACCGAGCCGTTTGGTGAAATCAATCTTTTTGATGCTGCAGGAAGAATGATATTTCAGGAATTCTTCGATCATAATGAAACTGACAGAACAATAGACACTGAAAGGTTCGGGCCGGGGATCTATTACATGAGAGTGGGGTTCGGAGACAGGATGCTGACAAAGAAAGTCATTATTCATCGATAGTTTTTACATGAAGAGTATAGTTTCGGTTGCCTTTAATTTTCTGCTATGCACCCTGTCATTTGCACAGCAGGGGCTGGTTACCGGTACGGTAATGGATCAGCTGACCGGTGAACATCTTATAGGAGCCAGTGTAATATACGCTCCGGGTAAGGGGACCATCACAAACCTGGAGGGGAAATTTGAGCTTGCCCTGGATCAGGGTAACTACAATATTCAGGTTTCTTATGTGGGGTATGAACCGGAAAGCAGAGCAGTGGATGTATCAACGAAACCCCTTATGCTGGAATTCAGGTTGCAGTCAATGACTATTGATGAAGTTGTGATCACCGCCGATGTGGCCAGGTCAAGGGAGACACCGGTAGCTTTCACCAATGTCTCACCTGCCAAAATAGGGGAGGAACTTGCCGGGCAGTATAACCCCCAAAAA
This sequence comes from uncultured Bacteroides sp., assembly GCA_964536755.1. GTDB lineage: Bacteria > Bacteroidota > Bacteroidia > Bacteroidales. The sequence goes on from CAZIAU010000046.1 coordinate 6,864, forward strand.
TTGAATTCCACTCCGGGGGTATATCCCACCCAGCAGGCTGGAGGATATGGAGATGCCAGGATAACCATCAGGGGATTTGACCAGCGGAACCTGGCAGTCATGATTGACGGAATACCGGTTAATGATATGGAAAACGGCTGGGTCTACTGGTCAAACTGGTTTGGACTGGATGCCGTTACCCGGACCATGCAGATTCAGAGAGGGCTGGGAGCATCTCAACTGGCCCTCCCCTCGGTGGGAGGAACCATAAATATATTGACCAAAGGCATCGAGAGTGAGATGCAAACCAGTGTCAAACAGGAGATAGACAGTCAGGGTAAGATCCGCACTTCCCTGGGTTTCACCAGTGGAAAACTCAAAAATAATTGGGGAGTAACGCTGGCCGGGTCCTACAAAAGAGGTGGGGGCTGGGTGGATAATACCTGGTCCGAAGGTTGGTTCTATTATGCTAAGGTTGATAAACGGCTGAAGAGTCATTTACTGACACTTACGGCTATGGGAGCCCCCCAGATGCATGATCAGCGTTCCTATCAAAGGCCCATTTCGGCTTACGATACCGTCTACGCCAAAAAGCTTGGCATCTCAATGGATGAGCTCAGGGATGCATCCGGCACCTATACCATATTTCAAAAAGGAGTGAGATACAACCAGCACTGGGGCTATCTCACCCGCAACAAATCTGATCCCGACGCTCCTCAGGAGATACTTGCAGAGCAAGCCAATAAATATCACAAGCCTCAATTTACTTTGCGGGACTTCTGGACCATTTCTGACCGGCTTACAATTTCCAATAACCTCTATCTTTCCATTGGGAAGGGAGGAGGGGACCGGCCTTTCCACAGCATTAAGGATTCGGAGCTCTTCCAGGACCCTGAGAATCCGCAGTACGGACAGATCAACTGGCAATCCATCTATAATGCCAATTGTAAGCCACAGCCGCCATTTAATATTGTACCTGAGTATTCCAGCAATTATATGACAAGGCAGCATAATGAGCACTACTGGTATGGCCTGCTTTCGAAGCTGAATTACCGGATTAATACAAATTTCGACCTCAGTGGCGGGATTGATCTGAGGTCGTACAGGGGAGTCCATTATACAACCGTGACCGATCTGTTGGGAGGAAATTATGCCATCGACAGGACCGATACCAGGCCTGATTATGTAAATGATCCGCTTGCCGAAAGGAAGGTGGAAGGGGATACCATCGATTATTTTTATGACGGACTGGTCCGGTGGGGAGGAGTGTTTGTTCAGGGTGAGTACCGGAATGAAAGGATTTCAGCATTCCTGAATGCGACCACTGCGGTGAGCGGGTACAACAAGGTCGATTATTTCATGCAGGAGGAATCGGGATGGATCTACAAAGAGGGATTTACTGCCAAGGCAGGTGCAAATTACAATATCAGTCGGGCGTCAAACCTGTTTGTAAACTTCGGTTATCTTTCCAAGGTTCGCGCATACCGCTATTTTTATAAGGGATTTACCACTGACTTTGCAGACGAACTGGACAATGAGATCATTAAGGCGGTTGAAGCCGGTTATACCTATGCTTCACCAAGGTTTTCACTGTTTCTGAATACCTATCTCACTTATTGGAAAAATAAACCTACAAATCGCGTATACTCTACCCACAACCTGCAACCAGGCGATCCGGGATATGTCCCTGATGATCCTGATTCCAATAATAATAAGCGGGTGTATGCTGATATACCCGGCATGGATGCAAGGCATATAGGCGTTGAAGCGGATTTTATTTATAAAGTATTGCACAATCTGGACCTGCAGGGGACTTTATCGGTCGGTGACTGGGTCTGGAATTCCGTGATCAGCGATCTTCAATTCTACCTCGATGAAGGGAACAATCCGGCCGTAAGCAAAGTCATAAATTTTGATGCCCGTGGCATTCATGTGGGTGACGCGGCGCAGGTACAGGTTGGCTCCAATGTTCGGTATTTACCGTTCAAAGGATATTACATTAATGTGAGGCAGACCTTTTTTACAAAGTACTATTCCAAATTTACTCCCGAGGCCACAACGGATGAAGAGGGGAATGTCCACGATTCATGGAAAATGCCGGGATTTAACCTGTTTGATCTCCACACCGGGTATAGTTTCGGTCTGAGATTTTCGGAAAGACTCAGGTTTGACCTCCGTTTTTCCATGTTAAATGTGCTGAATACAGAATATATATGGGATGCGACTAACAACGATTCTTTCAGTCCCTATTCGGAATTCCAGAGTTTTGACGCTAAGTCTGCCACCGTATTTTTCGGAATGGGCAGAAGGTTTACTATCTCGCTTAGGATAACTTTCTAAGGAGGGGAATGAAACAAATATCAACTATTTAAATAACGATAATTATGAAGTGCTTAATACCAACCGTCCTGGTTTTGATCTGTTCTGTTCCCGCTATTTCACAGGTCCAGTCCATTCATGATGCAAAAGCAGCCGGAGCAGATAACGAGGTATCGGTCTCTGGGATTGTAATCAACGGGGATGAATTGGGTGTGATACGGTATATACAGGATGAAACGGGCGGTCTGGCCATATATGACCCGGATAAAATGTCGGGTGTCCTGGAGGGGGACAGTATTACAGTCTCAGGAACCATGGTGGATTATAACAACCTGTTGGAAATTCAACCGGTGACCAGCGTTGTGGTTGAGAAACAGGGGGTAGAATTGCCCGAACCGGCCCTGCTGACACCTTCACAACTTGGTGAGGCGTATGAAGGAATGCTTGTAAGATTAGAACGTGCCATTTTTGAAACCGCAGGCGGAACATTCGAGGCCAAAATGAATTATGATATTTCAGCCGGCGGAGAATCAGCCGAGATCAGGATCTCTGATGTTGCGTCCCCGTTTATCGGACAGGTGATACCTTCCGGTGAAACCACTATTACCGGTGTCCTGTCACAGTTTTACGAAATCTACCAGGTGCTGGTGAGAGGCAACGGGGATATAGCCCCATCGAGCTCCATAAACTTCATATCACCCCCGGTATTGAGTAATCTTTCGACTTCCGGATTTACCATCGAGCTGGAAACAGAAGCTGAAGGAACCACTGAGATGCTTTACGGCCACACGGCTGACCTTGAACTTGGACATCTCCAGGTTCCGGGAACCGGGACCAACCATACATATACTATTTCGGGAGCTGAACCGTCCCGGTTATTTTATATCAAACCATTCTCTGTGAGCGGTGAGGATACAGCTGTCATCTCCACTCAGGTATATATCACGCAATCTGTGTCGGGTGGTGAAATGAAAGCCTATTTTAACAGGTCTGTGAATAACAGTGTCTCCCTGGGAGCTGATGCAATTACCCTTGATCATGCAATAGATGATACGTTGATCAGTTATATTGAACGTGCTTCTGAATCCATCGATTTTACCATTTATGATTTCAACAACCTTAACATTTCAAATATTTCGGAAGCCCTGAATGCTGCACATGACAGGGGTGTGGAAGTGAGGGTGGTGTATGATATCAACCAGAATAACTTTGGAACTGATGAGTTGAACAGTGAAATTGGCAAGATAGCCAGCCCGGTGAGCGATTATCCCAATTATACTATCATGCACAATAAGTTTGTGGTGTTTGATGCGCTTTCCGATGATCCTGATAAACCTTTGGTGTGGACCGGTTCGACGAATTTCTCAGAATCCCAGATCAATGTTGATCCCAATAATGTGATCATTATCCAGGATAAAAGCCTTGCCATTGCGTACCGGCTGGAGTTCAACGAAATGTTCGGGTCACAGGGGCCTCAGCCCGATGCGGCCGGATCGAGATTCGGCCCTGACAAGATTGACGATACTCCTCACGAGTTCATCATTAACGGGAAAAGAGTGGAGTGCTATTTCAGTCCGTCCGACATTACACATGCAAAGATATTAAGTACGATCAAGTCAGCTGATAAGGATCTTTCCATAGCTACAATGCTTATTACCAAATCAGATATTGCATACGAAATAAGGGACCGGCATGATGCGGGTGTTTCGGCCCGGGTTCTCGTAAATGATGAAGCCTCCTGTACCGAGGCTGTGGTTTCCGTTCTGAAGGGTGCATTGCAGGAGAATTTTAAAGTTAACGGTGAGGCGGGAATTATGCATCATAAATACATGATCGTGGACCAGTCCGATCCCGGATCGGATCCTGTACTGCTGACCGGTTGCCATAACTGGAGCTCATCAGCGCAGCTGATTAATGACGAGAATACCCTGATCATCCACGACCAGACAATAGCCAATATCTATTACCAGGAGTTCGTTAACCGTTTCGCAGCGGGAACATTCCTGGTAGATGCACCGGAATGCTCCCCGGAGTTTGTCACCATGTCCTCCGGGACTTCCTATCGTTATGATGTATTATATAATGATGAATTACCGGGGCCTGTCATTGTTGAAATCAATAAGCAACCTTCCCATGGATCGGCTACTGTTGAAACTGATCAGACCATTACCTATGTACCTGAAAGTGGTTTTAACAAGGCGATTGATACAGTCTTCTATAAGGTGAGTATGATGTCAAATCCCGCTATCAGTGATTCCAGCATGATGGTGATATATGTTAATCTTCCGGTCGGGATAGAAGGAGCACGATCAGATCCGGACTACACGATA
>CAZIAU010000047.1:0-1501 GCA_964536755.1 uncultured Bacteroides sp.
ATTTCGGTCTGTCATGGAGATCCGGTGGACTGGAAGGTCATTGCATCAAGTCTATTGCCGTAAATAAACACAACTCTGATATTATCTATGCCGGAACTAAACCGGCCTTAATGTATATTTCCACTGACCGGGCGAATAGCTGGACCGAACTGGAGAGTTTCAGAAAAATCCCAAACCGGTGGTGGTGGTTTTCTCCAGCAGAACCTCCTGACATTCGTCCCTATGTAATAGAGATCTCTCCTTCCCCTTCCGAGCCGGATGTACTTATGGCAGGAATTGAATTCGGAGCTGTTGTACGAAGTGAAGATAACGGGCAAAGCTGGTCACGCCACCTGGATGGCGCGTTGCGCGATTGTCATTCACTTAAGTATCATACAGAAAACGGGAACTGGGTTTACCAGGCGGGCGGTACAGGGGGTGGTGCAGCATTCAGCCCGGATGGGGGGCTCTCTTTCAAAAGAAAACGGCAGGGGCTGAAAAAACATTACGGTATTGTCTGTGCAGCAGACCATGAGGATCCTGAGATCTGGTATGTCTGTGTTGCATCAAGTCCTTTTAAAGCATTCGGGAAAAATCCTGAAACTTACCTTTACCGTACAAACGGAAGTGATTGGGAGCCCATTGGCTGGACACAACATCCGCTTCCTGCTACTCCAACCTCTCTTGTTACACTTCAAGGTTCACCTGGCAACTTATACGCCGGATTAACTAACGGTGAAGTATGGCACAGCAACGATTATGGCGAAAACTGGGAAAAATTGCCTTTCAACCTGGGAAGAATATGGTTTTCAATGCTAATCTTTTAACGTTTTACTTATCTTATTAGAAATCATGAACTTAAAATCATTTGCGCGTTTTGGTGCCCTTGGAGGCATCTTTTTAGTTGTTCTCCAGTTAGTCGGTCAGATGCTCATCCAGACAGGCGGGCAGGAACCGGCCTTTAATGCCGGGAGTACTGAAATTACAGATTTTTTCGCAGCCAGGAACCAGCAACTTGCCCCAAGCGGGTCATATTTATCCCTGATTGCCATGATCCCTTTTCTGTGGTTCCTGGGGATATTATGGAAGAGGCTCCGCCAGTCGGAGCAGGAACCAGGATGGTTGTCAGCTGTGGCGTTAGTGTCTGGTGTACTGATCGTGGCAGTGCAGTCTGTCAGCGGGGCCGGCTGGACCATTGCCTTTGCCCGGATGAACGGGCAAATATCCCCGGAATTCGCCCGTTTCCAGTTCGACTTTGGAAATTACCTGTTTGCTGTTTCCTGGGTCATGACAGCCAGTATGCTTATAGCGGCTGGAATTCTAAGTATTAGCCGGAATGCATTGCCAAAGTGGACCGGTTGGCTGGGCCTGTTGATCGCCTTAACACTTCTGATTGCAGCTGCATCCTGGTTCAGTTCGTCAAGTCTGCTTTTTATCCCGATAACACTCTACTGGCTCTGGCTGATCATTGTATCGGTTATCTTATTCAGGATTAAAGAACCGGTGAATACATAGACAATCA
>CAZIAU010000047.1:1511-11466 GCA_964536755.1 uncultured Bacteroides sp.
TAATCGCACATACTTTTCCGGCACCACGCTTGAACAATCAATTTTATATTTAAATTGGGTGATCCATTCTGATATATACAGCAACCGATCAACCATAAATAATAAATTTGCCCAGGCGTGAAAAAAATACCATTCTGCAGTATCCTTCTGTTCGTTTCAGTGTTGACACTTGCCCAGGCTGAACAGGAGGAGAAAAAAAGCACGGAGAAGAACAAGTCCGGATGGACAGCCGTGCCATTGCCAACCACCTCGTACGATGCAGATCAGGGATTTATGTACGGAGCCCTGTTAAACCTGGTTTATTATGGGGACGGATCGCGCTATCCCATGTATGACCACATGTTTTATTTTGAATGGTCAAGGACAACCAAAGGGACAGGGATCAACCAGTTCTACTGGGATACGGACCAATTGATACCTGGAATCAGGTCATTTATGGAGGCTAGTTATTTAACTGAGCAGGCTATTGATTTCTATGGTTTTAACGGTTACCAGGCCTTTTATGATGCAGACATAGAAAGAAATGTGACGGATAATGGTCTGTCAGATAAGTTCTTCTACAGGCATTCACGGAAATTATGGAGGATCAAAGCCGATTTCCAGGGACAGATCCTGGGTAATAGATTCAGGTGGCTGGCCGGAATTGGATATTATGATAGTAAGATCGATACTGTCGATACTGAAAGGTGGGATGATATTTCAACGAACAGCCTCTATAAGAATTATATTGACTGGGGGGTCCTAGGTGCCGAAGAGGCTCACGGGGGCAGGCATACACTGCTAAAAGCCGGCCTGATTTATGACACCAGGGATAATGAACCCAATCCTTACAGTGGTATCTGGACTGAGATGCAGATCCATTATGTGCCGTCATTACTCAGCAACACAGATTATGGTTATGGAAGATTCGTATTAACCCACAGGCAGTACTTTACGATCATTCCTGATTGGATCAACCTGGCCGGACGTATCTCCTGCCAGGGGAAACTATTTGGAGAAATGCCATTCTACATGATGCCCTATATATTCAATACCGCCCCGCAATTAACATCAGACGGGGTTGGCGGTTCAAAGAGTGTCAGAGGGATAATGAGAAATCGTGTTGTTGGGGAGGGATTTGCATACGGGAATCTTGAACTACGGGGTAAGGTTTTGAAGACTAAACTTCTGAAGCAGAATTTCTATATTGCTCTATCTGCCTTCCTGGATGCCGGGATGGTGGTCCAGAAACATCCGCTTCCCGAGAATTTACTTGCAGATCATCCTGATGCAGCACCTTACTTCGACATGAATGCAAAAGAGGTCCCTCATGCAGGTTTTGGTGGAGGAATACACTTCGCGCTCAACCAGAATTCGATTGTAACTGTTGATACCGGCTGGGCTTTAAAAAAGACCGACGGAGAGGGACAGAACCTCTATGTGAATCTTTCTTTTCTCTACTGAAAACTTTTCTTTCGAACTATTTCGCTCCCCGGAATGTTTTCCTTTAAAATATTTTACCGAAAGAAATTCACAAAGAATTGCCTGCCTTTCTCTTATCTTCATTGAATTGTGACAATTCTGTGAACATTCCGATTTAACTTGCATCAAATATCAGGGAATATGGACAGGATACTAATTATTGAAGATGAAAAAGACATTTCTGATCTGATCTCCATCCACATGAAGGATATTGGGTACGAGACAGAAGCAGTTCATAATGGCAGGGAGGGTTTGATCAAGGCCCTTGAGAGGGAACATGACCTGATCATACTTGACCTTAAATTACCGGAATTGGACGGCCTGGAGATATGCCGCAGAATACGCATGGAGAAGATCGACGTTGCTGTGATCATGTTGACCTCCAGATCGGAAGAGATAGATAAAGTCCTCGGACTCGAGATCGGAGCGGATGATTATATAATTAAACCATTCAGCATCAGGGAACTTGTCGCCAGAGTAAAGTCAGTATTAAGGAGAAGTAAAGCGCAAGTGATACAAACTGAATTGACCGGACAAATCATAGAGGCTGAAAATTTCTTTCTGGATGTTCAGAAACGGATCGTTCGGTCATATTCAAACAAGGTGGAGCTCTCTCCAAAGGAATTCGATATGCTGGTCCTGCTTGCATCCCACCCCGGCAGGACCTTCACACGTATTGACCTCCTGAACCAGGTATGGGGAGTTGATTTTGAAGGGTTTGAACATACGGTGAACTCCCATATCAACAGGCTTCGTTCAAAAATTGAAAAGGACATGAATGAGCCGGAGTTCATTCTGACCACCTGGGGAGTCGGGTATAAATTTAATGAAGAGTTATCATGAAAAGAAATGCAAACAGGTCGTTCAGCAGGCTTTATGTCAGGATCTCGGCACTCTTTATTGCAATCCTGTTCGTTTTTGCAGCAATTACACTGTACATTTCAGTACGGGCAGCCAATACATATTCACTGGAAGTTAATCAAAACCTGAATCATCAACTGGCTTCCAATCTTGCCACCATGATGGAACCGTACATTGGTGAACAGGTGCTGAATGAGAAAGGACTGGAGGACCTGGTACACTCACTGATGGTTATAAACCCCAGCATCGAAGTTTACCTTCTGGATACGGACGGGAGTATCCTGAGTTATGTAGCCCCTGAGAAGGTGGTTAAAATGGATAAGGTATCACTTGCTCCGGTCACTCGGTTTCTCGATGAAAAAAACAAAGGGATCATTTTCGGGGATGATCCTAGAAATCCGGAAAGGACGAAGATCTTTTCAGCCGCCCGGGTGATGCAGAATGATCGGCTAAGGGGATATATCTACATAATACTAGACAGCCAGGAATATCATTCAGCAGCTAACCTTGTTCATGGAAGTTACATCCTGGGATTGTCCCTGCAAACCATTATTGTCATTCTTATAGGAGCAGCGCTGGTGGGCCTTTTTGCACTGTGGCTCATTGTTAAAAAGTTGAATCGCCTGATAATGGGCATCCAAAAATTCGAGGAAGGGGACCTGAAAACACGCATCGAGGTTAAAAGCAATGACGACCTTGACAGGGTGGGAACTGTGTTCAACTCCATGGCCGATACCATACAAAACAATATTGAAGAGCTCAAAGGAGTTGAAAACCTGCGGAAGGAATTGATCAGCAATATCTCTCATGATTTACGTACCCCCATCGCATCAATACAGGGCTATGCAGAAACTTTGCTGCTGAAGAAGGAAAATATTAAAAAAGAAGAAGAGGAAAAATATCTCAATATCATCTATAAAAACTGCGGGAGCCTGCAGGAACTCGTGACTAATCTTTTTGAGTTATCCAAACTCCAGTCTGACCGGGTGATCCTTAACAGGGAACCATTCTCCATCGGCGAGCTGGTTCATGATGTAGCAAATAAATACAGGATTCTCTCTCAGAAAAAAGGAGTTAGTATTAATACAATTGTTTCCAGGGATATCCCCGTAGTAAATGCCGATGTACTGTTGATCGACAGGGTATTACAAAATCTCATCGAAAATGCTGTTCGTTTTTGCAAAGAGGGAGATACTATAAATATAGAAATAGAACCGGCTGTAAGTGATAAAGTAAGTGTCAGGATCTCAGACAATGGTGCCGGGATTTCACAGGATCACCTTCCTCACATCTTTGAAAGATACTTCAGGAAAGACGAGAGAGGAGGATCTTCCGGCCTTGGACTGGCCATCGTAAAGAGAATAATCGACCTGCACGAATCGACCATAGAGGTGAGGAGTGTACTCGGAAAAGGTACAAGTTTCCGTTTCACCCTTCCGCTGGCCAAGCTCGCCTAGTCCGAACATTCCGTTCGATATTTATTCTTTGTTCATTTCAAACGGTGCCACGGTGCTTACCTTTTAAAATTGTTACGAAACCTTTATTCTTTCGAAACAGGGTTGTGATACTATTACCGGAAATTGGCTGTGTCAAATCAAAAACAAAAAATTATGAAAATGCTAAATTTTATGGTACTGGTAATTTTGGCAACATCAGTTCTGATTTCCTGCCAAAAAGAAGACCCTCTAAATGATGAAAATGAAGATGGCATGCTTAAAAAGTCCATGGCCAGTGATGCTGTACCTGGCAGCAGTTTTCTGGTAACGATCGAGAATGTTTCCACGGTTTACGACTATTTTGAGGCCGGAGCACAGTTCGTTCCCGATGGTGAGAATGATCCGGGACCTGCATTTCCGGGTCATTCATTTACCGCTAATTTTCATGCTGGTAAAGGCCATAAACTCTCCTTTGCAACCATGTATGGCGCTTCTAACGATCTTTTCTATGCAACGGCTGATGAAGGGATCAGCCTTTTTAATGGAGATGATGCCCTGACCGGGAACATCACAGATCTGATAAGTTTGTGGGATGCTGGAACTGAAGTGAACCATGCACCCGCATCTGGTGAAGATGGTATGGAGGAAGCCCAGACTATTAAGAGTGTCCGCAATTCCGACAATGTTATGGATGGATTCGATTATAATGATGTGGAAGAGAACATCGAAGTATGGCTGGATTACGACGGAACCAGTATGTTTACTCTAACGATCAAGGTACTGGAAACCTCCGGCACACCTTTGTCTCCCGTAGCCTGGGTAGTGCATTCAGACATGCAGAATCCAATCTTTACAGAAGGCGAACTGGACGAAGGCAATGGTCTGGAAGCACTTGCCGAAACCGGAAATGCAGGTCCACTCAGTGAATACCTTATAGCCAGGAGCGGTTATGTCTCTCCGGTTGCTCCCGGTGTCTGGGTTCTGCACAGGAGAGGTTACAAGCCGATCTTCAAGGAAGGTAAACCTGACTATGGCGAAGGACTGGAACTGTTATCAGAGACAGGTAATCCCTCTATGGTCTATCAATCACTGACAGATAAGGATTATATTACAGGGGTATATAATACTCCATCGGGCAGTGATGGGCCCGGGCCTCTGTTCCCGGGAGATTACTATTCCTTTACCTTCACTGCTAATGTCGGTGATTACCTGAGCTTTGCTTCCATGCTCGGAAAGTCTAATGATCTTTTCTTCGCGCCCGGTGATATGGGGGTCCAATTATTCCACGGTAACACCCCGGTTGAAGGTGACATAACAAACCAGGCGTTTCTATGGGATGCAGGAACTGAAGTGAACGAGTATCCGGGAGCTGGAATTCACCAGGGTGCAGGCGGAGTTGATGAAAGTGAAAATGTCGCCTATCCTGACGATGGTTTTGACTGGCCCGGGGTAAACCAGGTCATTAAGGTTACAATCGCTCCTATTTAGGACTTATCGCTCCTGAAACGGGAGCAGGAACCGAACCCGTTCACATAGATATGGACGGGTTCTTTTTTGCCTAAAGAAGCCAGGTTACTGAGGAAAATCTGCCATTTTATAAGTACCTTTCGGTAATGACAGGATATAGTTGATATGTTTGGAAAAATTAAAAACTGGTTACATTCCGAATCGATTGATTTCAAAGAGGTTCATCATGAAATAACAAGAACCTCCGAAGAATCAGCAGAAGCTCGTGGAGAATCTGTATCTATTGGAGGAAAAGCGATAGTACTAAAGGTCGGGGATACGTTTAAGATTTTTGTTCTAAGTGCTGCTAGGAAGCTGGATTCATCTGCAATAAAAAGCCGTTTCAACACCAGAAAAACACGGTTTGCTTCCCGTGATGAACTTTTGGAACTGACAGGACTGGAGCCTGGTTCAGTGCCTCCTTTCGGAAAGCCGTTGATAGATCTGGAGCTTTATGTTGATACATCAATCATCGACAATGAGAGAATAGCTTTCAATGCTGGTTCACTGACAGATTCAATCATAATGAATACAAGGGATTATCTTGAATTGTCAAAGCCGGTGATCTTCAATTTTTCCATAGTATCTTCAACCTGACCAGCAATTGCTGGTTTATGTGAACTTGAACAAAACATCCTAATTATTTGACATTCAAGACAGGTTGGCATAGTTTTACCTAAACTTTTGCATTCAGACCTTGAAATTACTCTTGATTCAACCGGCTCCTTACATTAAGCCTCAGGATAGGTCATTCCGGCTGGTAAATTATATCGCCCGAAAAAATTATTTTACAGTCCCCCCGATTTCCCTTGGTATCCTGGCCGCTTTGACTCCAACAAATTGGGAAGTTAAGATCATACAGGAACCACTTAAGCGTGTAGATTATTACGAGACAGCCGATCTGGTTGGGATAACAGCTAATACAAGCAATGTAATACGGGGATATCAAATTGCCGATAATTTCAGAAGGAGGGGAACATCTGTTATCATGGGAGGTATTCATCCCTCCGTAAGAGTCGATGAGGCACTTCTGCACTGCGATTCAGTATGTATTGGTGAGGCTGAACTAATCTGGAGTGAAATACTTGAAGATTTGCAGAAAAAATGCTTAAAAAAGAAGTACAAAGCTGATGAATATTTCAATCTGCATGACTACATTCCGCCCAGGCGAGATTTGATGACCACCAGCAATTCAATATTTTACAGTGCTGCGACCGTTGAGACATCAAGGGGATGCCCGTATAGCTGTGATTTCTGTTCGGTATCGTTATCACATGGGAATCGGATCAGATACAGGCAACCTGAGAGTGTTGCAGAAGAGATCTCAAAAATCAAGCGGAACAAGATCTTTTTCGTGGACAACAACATTGTAGCTGATCACCGAAGGGCAAAGGAATTGTTTAAATCTTTGATCCCACTGAAAATAAAATGGACCGGCCAGGCAACCATATCCATTGCTGATGACCCTGAACTATTAAAATATGCTGTTGATTCTGGCTGCTACGGATTGCTTATTGGAATTGAAAGTGTCACGGATGAAGGATTTAAAAAGTATAAGAAATCAAAGAAGGATTTTATGACGCTTAAGTCAGCGATTAAGATCCTGAGAGATCACAGAATTGCAGTTCTGGCACATATGGTATTTGGAAATGATTTTGATACCAAGGAATCAATTACTGAAACGCTGGAACGGTTAAATGATCTGGATATTGCTGCTGCCAGCCTGGGTATCATGGTTCCCTACCCAGGTACAAAACTGGCGAATGATCTCGAGAGAGAAGACCGAATTCTGACAAAGGACTGGAATCTTTTCGATATAAATCACCTGGTATTCGAACCCAAGAATTTTGCCACTGAGGAATTTCTGGAGGAAATAAAAAAAATCAGGCATGAGTTTTTCTCCGTTGGAAAAATGCTCTTAAGGACAATTAACTGCAGAAGGCTTAAAGTCCTGGGATTTAACCTGTCGTTAAGAACGCACAACCGAGTTGGTTTGAATATTTAGTGAAAATCACTCAAACTCCTGGGATATATGAGTACTGACACCCTGTTACATGTTTATACCATTATTATTTTATCAATACTCATTGTCGGGTTGATTTTTAAAACTGTACGCATACCCTATGTTGTAAGCTATCTAATTGTAGGGATCCTGCTTGGTCCGTATGCCATAGGATTAGTCACCGATACGGTCATGGTGGAACAATTTGAAACGGTGGGATTGATCTTCCTGCTCTTTTTTGTGGGTATGGAAATCTCATTGCAGGAACTGCTGAATAACTGGAAGATCCCGGTGGTCGGGACGCTCATTCAGGTAGCTATTACAACCGGAGTGATATTTTTACTGGGAATTTTCATGGAGTGGAAACTAGTCCGTGTTATACTGATCGGTTTTGTAATCAGCATCAGCAGTACGGCGGTGGTTATCAAACTACTGCACGAATGGAATCAACATAATACACAGGTCGGCAGGAATGTCATCGGGGTCTTGTTGGTTCAGGACATTGCCCTGATCCCCATGATCATTGTACTTGATCTGATGCAGGGGGAATCGGCACCAGTTAAAGAAATTGTGCTTCAGCTTACTGGTGGAAGTCTGTTAGTTATCATGATTGCCTATCTACTGCGAAAAAAGGAAGTGCATCTGCCGTTTTTGAATTACTTCAAAGGTCATAAGGAGCTTCAGATTTTTACGGCCCTTGCAATTTGTTTTGGTTTGGCTATGGGGACTGAGCTATTCAAACTTTCACCCTATCTGGGTGCCTTCGTAGCCGGAATATATGTTCGCTCGACACGTGAAACAGATTGGATCCATATCACACTGGAACCCTTCTATATTTTCTTTGTCGCTATCTTCTTTGTATCAGTGGGCATGATGCTTGATCTGAAATTTCTGGTGAATAACTGGGGGATTATCCTGTTGTTGGTTGGCCTGGTATTTATCCTGAATACAGCTGTCAACACAGGCATGATGCGTTTGCTGGGTGAATCATGGAAAGAGAGTCTGCTTGGAGGGGCAATGTTGGCTCAGGTGGGCGAATTCAGTTTTGTGATCCTCTCCGTCGGAGAACGGACTGGCGTAGTCACCAACTTCACCTATCAGATCATCCTTGCGCTGATCACGGTCACTTTGATCCTGAGCCCTGCCTGGATCCTGTTTTTCAGGAGAATTACCAGGTAATCCCGTCCAGAACAATAATTTCAATTCAAAATCGGCCGGCACCCCAGCAGCTCATCCTGATGGACCTTTCGTCCCTGCAGGGATAACATGTATATCAATTCTGCCTAAGAACTTCTCAAATAATAGCAAACTTGTATTATCTTGAAGCGTCAAGGCAGAAATGGAGCCTGACCATGATTGATGATCTGAAAAAAATAACTACTGAGGAACAGCTGGAAGAACTGCTCTCAAGACCCACAGCAGAAGTGGTGGCGTTGATCGGGGAATTGGATGGAGATATTATGTTCCTTGGGATAGCCGGGAAAATAGGCCCTTCCCTGGCCCTCATGGTAAAAAGGGCATGTGACGAAGCCGGTGTGACCAAAAAAATCATAGGTGTCTCACGATTCCGGGATCCTAAGGTAAAAGCACAAATCGTACTTAATGGCATTGAAATCCTCCAGGGTGACCTGCTTGACAGGGAATTCCTGGAGAGCCTCCCCAGAGTGAAGAATGTATTTTATTTAGCCGGAATGAAATTTGGATCCGAAGACAATCTTTCACTGACCTGGGCAATGAATTCTTATTTGCCAGCTTTAGTAGCTGAACATTTCCAGGAATCCAGGATCGTTGCCTATTCCACTGGATCTATTTACCCGTTTGTTGCAGTTGTATCGGGAGGCTCGCTTGAAACGGACAGACCGGATCCTGTGGGAGAATATGCCCAATCATGTCTTGCACGAGAACGTATGTTTGAATATGCTGGTGAAAGGTATGGGACTTCTTTGGTAATTATCCGATTAAATTATTCCGTGGAACTCCGGTACGGCGTGCTGGTAGATATCGCCGTGAAAATAAAGAACAAACAGCCGGTTGACCTGACAATGGGTTACTTTAATATGATCTGGCAGGGAGACGCCAACAATATGGTGATCCGCTCTCTGTCATATGCTGCAAATCCGGCAAGGGTCTTCAATATTACCGGTCGGGAAATACTATCGGTGCGGGAGATCGCCGGGGAATTCGGCAGGCTTTTCGGGGTAGAACCCATATTGCATGGCGAAGAGGCTGAAACGGCGTTACTGAGTGATTCAAGCCTGGCATACAACCTTCTAGGGAATCCACAGTTACAGGCAAGCCAGGTGATCCAATGGGTTGTCCACTGGATCCAAGACAATAAGAGATTATTGGGCAAACCAACTCATTTCGAAGTAAGGGATGGTAAATACTGACATCGAAAAGAAAAGTTAATGAAGGTTTCAGAATTAGACCAGGAAATTCTTACAATTCTCAGGCATGGAGCTGTTATCCCGGCACTTCCGCTGGCTCTGAACCGGGATCGCCGTTTAGACGAGCGCCGCCAGCGTGCGTTGATTCGATATTACCTGGATGCTGGTGCCGGAGGTATTGCCGTGGCTGTTCATACCACCCAATTTGAAATACGTTTGCCTGAGCATAACCTGTATGAACCGGTAATGAAGATTGCCAAAGAGGAATTTGACCGCTTTATATCTGTTACAGGGAAACCTGT
>CAZIAU010000048.1:0-8321 GCA_964536755.1 uncultured Bacteroides sp.
TTGCCTTCGTTCAGGGAAGAAGAGTTCAAACCGGTCGAGGTTGGTTACCTGCTGATCCTCCTCGACCTGCGAGTAGTCCGGATTCACCGTAAGATCGAGATTCAGTGATGTGGACAATATCATTTTGGCATCAAATCCTGCATTCCCGGACCATTTTGCTTTCATGCCTGACTGGTTCATGCCTGGCTGGTTATCAGTGGTGGCTTTTCCCGTCACATAAGGGATCAGTGAAAATCCGGGACCCCTCTTTTTTAATGGCTGGTCCCAGATCAGTGTTCCCGCAAAGGCCAGGTTATTGTGTTTAAACTGTCTTGGCATAGGTGCCCATGCAGATTTTTCATTGGTTTTCAGATCCTGACGTCCGAAATTAATGCCCCATATGGCCGATCCGTCAAAGTAGCGCATACTGCGGAAGGGAATGCTTATCTCAACTGTCCAGCGATCGTCATAACTATGTACCGCTGATTTCCACTTGGTATCCCAGGTATAGGCGACCTGGTCCCCGTTTGATTCAACTCCATCCCTTTTTACTCCCGCTTCAGAAACACCAAACGCATATCCATTGGTAAGGTCATTATAAGTGTCGATAAAAACCATGAAATTGTCATTGCTGCCGAAGTCAAAATCCCTTCTTAACGACTGGATGGGTCTTTTGCCCGGAGTAGGGTCATAACAGATTGCGGCAATATAGAGATTGGACTCGTCGTAAGTGACCATGACCTCAGTCTGTGCGATTGCATATCCCGTGTCAACCGGGGTTACACGGTGGAAATTCCCCTTGCGTTCGGCTGTGTTCCACGGCTCCTCATCAAAGATTCCATCGATCTTAATTGGTTTGTCGGTCCTGTAAATACGGACCTGGAATTTTTCACGGTTTATTCCGGTTGCCTGGGAAAATATTGTGCTACTCCCTGTAAGAAGGAGTGAAAAGATAATTAACATCCTGTAATGATGCATTCAATTACCCCCGCGTTTCGTTTCCACGATGACTACGCCGTTTCCCCCTCTTGATCCGTACACAGAAGAAGATGCATCTTTCAGTACATTGATACTGGCAATATCCGAAGTATTTATATTACCGAAATCAACCGCATCGACCTGCCTTCCGTCCACGATCAATAATGCCGCATTGCTTCCATCCATTGATGGTGTGCCGCGAATGACCAGTTCACCATCATTTCTCACCATGACCGATGAAGAAAACTGTTCATTTATAATGTCATAAATATCAGAAGATCTTGAAAACTCCATGTCGTTTTCGTTCACATTTGAAATTGCATACAGTTTTTCAACATCCTTCACATGTCCGTAACCTACTGCCAGTTCACGATTTTCAGGACCTGGCAATAATGTCAGATTCACCAGTACGTAATTTGTATTTTCTTTTATTCTGACTCTCCGTTTGCCAAAGCCCCCGGCTGACACTGTCAGTTTATCCACAGGGGTACAGGTAACCGTAAACATCCCTATGGAATCGGTAAGCACCACCTCTTTACTGCTTTTTACTTTAATGGTTGCTTTAATCAGGGGCAGGCTGTCATATGTCGTTACCATTCCCTGAACAACTCTCTCCTGGCCCGAAAGCACGCATAAGGAGATAAATACAAGAAATAGTGAATTTATCATTTTATAGAATGCTCTTCCTGTGATCTTATGATTTTTCATTGGTCCTGTTTTCAGTTTAAATAAGTTACAGACTTTTATCTGAAGATCTTAAGGTTCTGGTTATTAAGAAGGTAATACGTATGGAGCCCTGTATTCCTTGGTGAGCATGGCATCCGCCTCAGGGTCATTAATGAATTTCATGGAACCGGGATCGAAATCAAGACTCCGGCCCAGGCGGTATGAAATGTTAGCCAGGTGGATCAAAGCGCAGGAATAGAATCCCTCACGGATGTCCCCCCTGGCCAGTTCCTGGTCTCCCGCCCTGATGGCTTCAACAAAATCCCCGAAGTGATTGCCTGTTCCATCTCCCGAATCTCCGGGTTCCCTCGAAGGTCCATGGAATACCTGCCACCGCTCCAGTCGCTTGGCCATATACCCCCCGGATCCGTAAAACAGGTTCCCCACCGTATTGGTGGCGCTGGTCATGTAGGCATTTGACGTTTCCTCCTCAGCGGGAATCGCTCCTTCAGGATTATGATCCCAGTGCCTGACTTCAAACTGCAGCATCCTTTTCTTATCACCTGCACCATGGGGATTCGGGAATTCAAACATGGCCATCAGCACATTGGGTGTGTTCTGCATATCATCGAACATCACATGGGCGCCCGAGGTTGTGATCCGTGTGGGAAGTGAAACACCCAGTCCCCAGCGTGCAATATCCATCTCGTGGACCCCCTGATTTCCCATATCTCCGTTCCCGTAGTCCCAGTTCCAGTGCCAGTTGTAATGAAACCTGTTGCGGTTAAAGGGCCGGCCGGGGGCCGGTCCCTGCCAGAGATCGTAATCAACGTTCAGCAGGTAAGCCCTCGTATAGGCAGGCTCGTAATTCTTACTGTTCACGGTAAATGCGAATTGTTCTCCATTACTCATGGGACCATCCGGATAGGTTCCGATGGAGTCCCGTCTCTTGTAACAGATCCCTTTGGCCAGGTAGACTTCACCCATTTTCCCGGAATGAAGGTACTCGGCCATGGACTGTCCGCAGGGATTGCTTCGCTGCTCCGCCCCGTCCTGGACAATGACATTACTGTTTTCCGCCACTTCAACCAGCTTCTGACCTTCGTAAAAGGTGTGACAGCAGGGTTTTTCCACCGACACATGTTTTCCTGACTGGATGGCCCAGATGGCTGCCAGGGTATGCCAGTGGTTTGGTATGGTAATGGATACGGCATCGATATCCTTATCCTCAAAGAGATCCCTCAGGTCCAGGTACGTTTTTGGCTCTCTCAGACCTTTATCCGTAAAATGGTTTTTGATGACACCGGCAAAAAGGTTGGTATCCACATCGCAGATGGCTGCCAGTTCTGTATTTTCAAGGGCCTGGTACTGGTCAATATGATGCTGTCCGAATCCGTGGATACCGATCTGTGCCACATTTACCCTGTCGTTGGCACCCCGCCAGGAGTTCCCGGTGAGAATGGTGGGCATTGAACTTACAGCGATGCTGCCCGTTGTCGTTTTTTGAATAAACTTTCTTCTGTTCATGATCTTATTTTTGATTTGGTTTCATTCTATTTTCGTTCAGTACTTTCCGTATTCCTGAAGTGTCTCCCACATGGCCCAGAAATTTTCAGGGCTCACATCATGCTGGATATTGTGCACCGGTGTGAAGACAAATCCTCCTCCGGGTGCCATGATATCAAGAATCTTTTTAACCTCATCCCTCACCTGGTCGGGCGTTCCCTTATTCAGAGTCTGCTGGGTATCCACTCCCCCTCCCCAGAAGGTGATCGCATCTCCAAAATCCCTTTTCAGTCCGCTCAATTCCATCCCGGCTGCTGTAAATTGCACCGGGTTCAGGATATCCATCCCCGCATCAACCAGGTCCGGGATCAGTTCACGGACAGCCCCGCAGGTGTGAAAGAAGATCTTTGCGCGGGGAAGGCGTCCTTTCACATATTTAAATATCTTTCCCAACCGGGGAATAACCATGTTCCTTATCTGTCCGGGTTCAATGATGGTCGCCTCCTGGTTGCCCAGGTCATCACACTCGGCCACTACCCGTATCTGTTCAGCTTTCCCATGACGGATGGCCCAGTCGATGACCATTTCCCAGTACCGGATCTTATCCTCCATCATTCTTTCCAGCAATTTTTCCACTCCGGCAGGATCAACCAGCGTATCCATATACCACTGTTCGTAGCCACGCACCCTCAGGCTGTTTTCAGTCAATCCTGCACTGTTCCTGTCTGCAATCAGACAGTAAGGTTCTGTACCGGTTATCTGATCCTCCAGGCTGTTCTCCAGAAAATGCCGATAGGATCTCCATTCTATTTCATCCAGGTCCTGCACCACATCTGAAAGTGTACCTGCATGCTCCAGCGGATAGGTGACCTGGTTAAAATAGAGATCTTTCCCGGTGTGATATTCCCATTCACATCCATATAGATCGGTGACCTTCACACAGGGCTTACCGGTTTCGTTCTTCCAGCTGAATCCCGGTATCCGCTGCGCTCCGATCCTGCGTGTATCCACGTGAAGCTTATCAAGGACCGGATCGGAGGGAGTGATAATCTGCTGAACGGGATCGATGTCCCCGGTTTTGATGTCAGGCTCAATCCCCCTGTAATTCATAGCATCGATATAAGCATGCCGGGTAATGGCAGTGGTGGTAGTACCCCCCAGGTCATAGGGGACCCGGTCCGGTTCTTTATGATCGAGGGCCAAATGGATCCGTTCTTTAGGATTCATGTCTGATCTCATTTGGATTCTGTCTTTAAAACAACGGGTTCAAACCTGGGCAGGATCAAATGCATGCATCCCAGGGCGACCAGGTATCCTGCGCCCGCTACAGCAAACGGAATGGCATATCCGTCTGTACCAATATCCTGAAGGATCCTGCCCACCAGGAAGGCTGCCAGTGCCCCGCCAATGGCTCCTGCAAAACCACCAAATCCGGCCACAGAAGCCGTGGCTTTCCTGGGGAACAGATCGGACATCAGGGAGAAGACATTGGCCGACCAGCCACAGTGCCCGCCGGCTGCAAGGGCAATCAACAATACTGCGGTGGACAGGTTTCCGGTATGAGGCACCATTATTACGGGAATGGCCAGGATCCCACACGCCAGGAAACCTAGTTTCCTGCCCCTGTTGATCCCCATCCCTTTCTTTAAGAACCAGGAAGAGAGCCATCCCAGGAAAATTCCAAGCAACCAGGAGACCAGGTAGATGGTAAAGAACGGCAATCCAATCTGCTTCAATTCAACCCTGAATTCACTGTATAAGAACTTCGCCCCCCAGAACAGGTAAAACCACCAGATGGGATCGGCTATAAATTTGGCAAGGGCGATCACCCAGATCCCTTTATGGGAGAGGATCTCCTTTATTTTCATCCTTTTCTCAACTTCCGGTCCGCTGTCATCACTCCGGATATGGTTCAATTCATGCTGACTCACACGCCTGTGATCGGAAGGATTCTTCATATTCCTGAACCATAAGAACATCCAGATCAGGCTGATGGGGAATGACCACAGGAATCCGGTCCGCCAGTCATTAAACGCGATCACAAGGGGTGGTATGATCAATGGCGCAAGGATGGTCCCCATATTGGATCCCCCGTTAAAAATCCCGATGGCCAGTGCCCTCTCTTTTTTGGGAAACCACTCTGCCACTGCTTTGATGGCACTGGGAAAATTACCCGACTGACCGACGGCAAGACTGAAACGGGCGATGGCAAAACCAACCCAGCTTCGGGCCAGGGCATGACCCAGTCCCGCGATACTCCAGATCAGGATAGAAAGCAGGTAACCCTTTTTCGTCCCGATAAAATCAATGATCCTTCCCATGATCAGGAAACATATGCCATAGGAGATCATAAATGCTGTATTGATCAGACCGTATTGCTGTTCCGTCCAGCCGATCTTCTCCTGCAGCTCAGGTGCCAGGATCCCCAGCGCAGCCCGGTCAATATAGAGAATAGTCGTGGCAACGAACAGAAGAGCAAGGATGAGCCAGCGAAAATTGTTTTGCAGTGGTTTCATCTACCGGTCCCCGGTTTTTCAATCATACCTGTAAATATAAGTTACCTATAGCTTTTGTTCAAGGATACCGGAAATGATGCCGGCACACTCTACAACGCGGTCCAATGTGATGTACTCATCAGGCTGGTGGACCTGGTCACACTCACCGGGACCAAAGACAAATGTCGGGATAACCCTGGCATTGAAAACATTTGCATCTGTCCCTCCCCTCGACATCCTCTCCCGGACAGGATAGCCCAACCGTTCACCGGCCATGCGGTGCAAAGATCTGGCAGGTTCAGCAATAAAAGCAGGATACTCAAAATTGTATTTCAGTTCGACAGAGTCCAGCACCGCCAGCAGATCTGCTACTGTCCTTTTCTTCTCTTCCAGGCTGCTGTTGGGTGAAATCCTGTGCTCCATCTCAACGATGCATTCATGGGGGACTATGTTCACCGCACTTCCACCGGAGATCTTACCCACATTGAACGTCTCCCGGTAATTTTCTGAACGATACATGAAATCCTCCAGGGGCAACTCTTCCCTGAGTATCCGTACCGCCTCCATCGCCTCGTATATGGCGTTCAGACCTTGTTCGGGGTGACAGGAATGGGATTGTTTACCCCTGGCATTCACAGAGAACGATATCTTCCCGAACATTCCGTTAATGAAGGAAAACTTATCATCCCGGACAGAGGCTTCAGTAACTATGCCTATATCCGCAGCGATATCAATGTTACCGGGTATGAGGGCGGATCCCAGGTACTGTTTCCCGGAAATCGTCTTTTTGATGTCTTCATATGCGGTGATAACAGCGACAGCATTGTTGGCAGGTTCCGCTTTCTTCAGCGCAGCCAGTATCGAAACGATCCCTCCTTTACAATCACTTGATCCCAGGCCATACACCCGGCCGTTTTTCTCTACAGGGTTCAGTGGATCTATAGTCCAGGCCGTAGTCGGGCCCACAGTGTCGAAATGTGCACTTAACAACAACGTCCTGGCATCCGGATCCACACTCTTCCTTCCTATGATACAGCCAGAGCTCTTCTCGACAAAGGCTTCGCATCCTGAATCCCTAAGCGCATCCAGGATAAACTTATGCATCGCGGGAAACTGCTCCTCATCGAAAGAGGGAATGCTTATTAAATCTTTCAGTAGTCTCTGGCAATAAGCCCGGTAGTCATTCATTCATTTATTCTTTATCGGATGTTCTCAGCTTTTATTCCATGCATCTGCTTACCTCCTGCTTACATAGTCAAGATAATTTGAGAGGGGATCAGCGGCGCTGGTGTTTATGGTTTTCATCCAGTCAATAAGTGGTTCACGATAGTGTGTGTATGTATAAACCGGGTCCGTGTCATAGGCGGAAAAATTATAATCATCGCGCAGATACAAATAATCAGTTGTAAGCACAATGTATATAGTTTCGTCGTTGATTTCAGTACCGCCTGACAAATAAAAACCACCGATAGTAGTCATGCCTCCCATACAGATATCGCCGGCCAGGGCCATCTCCTTCAACTGTGCTCCGGTTAGTTCAAGCTTCACAATATCGTTCTCGAACGGCAACAGCCCCACTATGGTATTGAGAGTGACAGCTCCTGGTGGAATATCCTGCCGGATCCCCCCACCATTGGTCAATGCAACATCGGCATCGGTAAATTTAAACAACCACGAATCGCATAACATATTACGCATTTCTGCAGATGTTCGCTCTATGGTAGCACCGGTGTAGGCAACCTGCTCCGACAATTGATTTTCGGTCTCAGCCAGCCAGTAATCCACAATTGATCGAATGCTGTCATCTGCACCATCCCTTGTATTTTCAACTATTTCATATTCGAAGTTCGAGGTAGTGGAATCAATCGCACTGTAATCGAACTCTACCCTGCCATAAGCTTTCATATAACTTCCGGCCTGTATTAAAACCACGCCATTATTCATACTGGTATACCACTGGTGGCAATGTCCGCCCCCTATGATACAAATCCCATTATTATTTGCCGTGTTTACCAGGTCGTTCATCTCGTTATTACATATATGCCCGATAAGTATCAGCACGGTGGCACCATCTTCTTTTGCCGCCAGGGCACTGTTCTCAACAGCTTCCGCGTAACCGGTAAACCGGTAATCTTCAACATTTGCCGGGAAAGTGGATATTGGCGTAGTCAGCGAAGCTAAACCTATGATCCCGACTTTTACTCCATCTATTTCTTTGATTATATAGGGGAGTGCAAATCCGGGTATTTCATCAGTGGCTGTTTCAATAATATTTGAAGCAAGCAAAGGGAAAGACTGTTCTGACAAACGTTGTTCCAAAACGTCAACAGTATAATCAAATTCGTGATTTCCTATGGCAGCAGCATCATAATCCATTGCATTCATAACATCAACCATTGATTCTCCCTGGAACCATGTTGATATGGACGGGCCGGACCACATATCGCCACCACTTAAAATAAGATAGTTATCAGTGCCGTCGTATCCCTCGTTTTCCTTCCATTTATACATTAAGCCTGGAGTTCCACCAAAATCACCTTCAGGAGCCATCCAGCCATGTTCATCATTCGTATATAAAACAGTAATATGAACTGTACCGCCAAAATCTTCCGGTTTTGAATTATCTCTCTCACAACTGACAAGCTAAAAAAACACCCAGATCGATATGGCTATACGGGTGAAATGCTTCATGGAATG
>CAZIAU010000048.1:8331-11354 GCA_964536755.1 uncultured Bacteroides sp.
TTTTGGTACAATAAATTTAACCATAAAACCACAAAATACCATGGCCAGTTCCGGTGCAGGATTTTGTTATCAGAAGGCAGATACTGTTATCAGGTACAAACAACAATGTCTGTCGTATGAAACATTAGTATCTTTATTCTGCTATTTAAAGAAGAATGATGCTAAATCCTGACAGAATATTATTCATTGATACTGAAACAGGCGGGACTGATCCTTCCTTGCATTCATTACTTACTGTAGGCCTGGTAACCTGGGAAGATGGCAGTCTCAGTGAAACGTTTGAGATTGCTATTGATGACGGACATCTGTTCGCAACTAAAGAAGCACTCGAAATTAATAAAATTGACCTGAAGAAGCACAGAGAAATATCTACCTCCCCCACTAATGCAATCAAGCAGATAATTCAGTATACAACAGATAATTTCTCTCAATCTGAGAAGGTTACCCTGGCAGGGCATAATATCAGTTTTGACATCAGATTTCTTCGTTATTTATTTGAAAGCAAGAACTATGATTTTTCAGAATATTTTTCTCACCGATCCATTGACACCTCATCGATCCTTCATTTTTTGTTCTTTTCCGGAAAATTGAGTTCAAAGATCGTTAGTTCATCCGAAGCATTCGAATATTTTGGTATTGAAGTACAAGGCAGGCACACAGCTCTCGGAGATGCAATCGCAACTGCGGAATTGTTTTCGAAATTAATTGATTTTATCAGGTGAAATCACCAATATCCCCGTAACCACGTTCGACGGGACCTCTTGATTTGATCAAAACTCAATGTGAGGCACTTCCCATGTTTCTGGCGAACCAGTTATACCATGCTTATAAGAAATGATTTCAAGCTTTTTTGGAGTTACCTTGATTAGAGTATATGTGGATTTTTTATCCGGATAAAATCCATCCCATTCTTCCTTCCAATATTTCTCTTTTTTTCCCGGATCATCTATTAAACAGGCATTACCCTGTATCGCAACATAACCACTTTCATCCGGGGCTTCATAGTACAGTGTAACTCTGGAATCATTACGAATCTCACTTACTTTCCTGCTGTTCATATTTGTACCCAGCCATACAACCATCTCTTCGTTGGGCGAAAAAGGATCCATTGTCCTGACCTGTGGATGTCCGGATTTATCTAAAGTTATGAGAGCGCAATATCTTGTTGTTTTCATAATTTCTTTTGCAGCAGTAATAAGAGTATCACGTTCATAATTTTTTAACTCTTCGTCCTGCGCCCGGATCCTCAATGGACATAAGAGTATCACTATAGAAAAAATAACCGATCCGGCACCGGCATATCTGATATACTCTTTCATGGTTGTCATCATTTTAAAGGTACAAAATGTCCGTGATCTTCATTTTCCAAGGTTTAACATCCTGGTTGCTCCCCTTACAACTATCAGGAACACAACCTTGCTTTCATATGTGCTTCTTCACTATTTGACTGTTGCAGCAGGTACAAACAAATTGAATAATACCACTGAATCTTGTTACCGATTTCTTTCTCGCAACTGTTGATCCTACTGCCCAAAGGCTAAGACCATATACTGATGCATCTGCAAGCATGCAGGTCATTCATTCAAAACACGAATGGAATAAATCTTTTAGTGCCTTCCATATATTTCCTGTACTGATCACCGAAATAATGAATACACTCGTTCTCGTCTGCTCTGGCGGTAGCATACAGCATTACACTTGCCACGAGTATCAAAATGACGGAAATCCATGAAATATCCTTGAGAAAAGCCCCCCACGCGAGGTACATCAGGGAAGCATAGAGCGGATGCCGGATGTAATGGTAGATTCCCGATGTGACGAGTTCTGATGTTCGCTCAAAGTCATACAATTCACCCGCATTGCGACTTGTGGATCGTTTTGCCTCCCGAAGCTGCGATACACCTTTCCAAAGGACAAAGAGAGATGCAAACAACAACATCCAGGATATCAACTGAATGACAGAGAAAGGCCTGGAGAACCAGTGAGGCAGATTCCAGATGATAAGGGCAACTATTGCCTCCCATGCCAGGAACCGGTAGAATCCGTGGGAACGGAAATTAAGGATAGTCCTTCGCGAGATAAATGTCACAACCAAAGTTGTGGCAATGAAAAACAGAAGCCTGATTTCATTGAATACTGTCATGGCTCATACTTAAATGAATGAAACTCTTGCGACACCCGCTTGGTTGTTTCGCCAATGATCTTAAGCTGACAAACCACTGCATCTTGCGTTAATAGATATACTGCCCAAGTCTTTTACTCTTCATCGCTGTTTTGTTCGTCCATACTCTCAATTAAGATGCTTCTCCCAAATTTTATTTACTCTGCATTGCCCCTATTGTTAATCTTGAGAAGATTTTATTACTATCCATAATGAATTGCAATATTTATTTTGTTAAGGACTTATTGATAAATAATTGACATTTAAACGAATATACTATTTATATAATCTGTAATTCCCGTACAATTATTTAGTTTTCAACACATTCTGCATTTACATACTATCATGGGATCCCGGATGTTTATTCACCCGTCCCTAATGAACACTTTCTATCCCAGTTCGCGATCCGTTTTTCCCGGCGCCATTCGACTTATACCTTTTTTTGGCAGCCGGACCCATTTATTTTGAGAAAAGCAATCCGGTGTTTAATTTATCGGAAAAATAAAACCGTATACAATGAATATTTTACTGATCAGCCCGGCGTATCCCGACACTTACTGGAGTTTCAAACATGCGTTGAAGTTCATTGCCAAAAAAGCGGTCAGTCCCCCGTTGGGATTGTTGACCATTGCGGCCATGTTACCGGAACAGTGGGAGCGGAAATTGGTGGATCTCAATGTCCGCCAGCTTCATGATGGTGAGATCCGGTGGGCCGATTATATATTTATAGGCGCCATGTCGATTCAGGCTGAATCGGCCTCGAAGGTTGTCCAGAGGTGCAGGCAGCTGGAGAAGAAGATTGTAGCCGGGGGGCCTCTTTTCACAGGAGATCCCGATTCATGGTCGCATATCGATCACCTGG
>CAZIAU010000049.1:0-4741 GCA_964536755.1 uncultured Bacteroides sp.
TTCAGGTCCTCACTGGTAATTATCTCATCTAGGAACCGGCCCACGCTTTTATCAGGATTATGGCGGTTTTCAACCATTATTTTTTTGGCATTAAGCACATGATGGAAGTAGTCATCAATACCCTTTTCCTCTCCCGGGAAAGCCTCCCTGAGGATCTTTTTTGCCTGTTCAGGATCGTGCGGGATTACGATATCCTGCCGTTCATTGATAAACCTGTAAAATTCAGGTAACTCAAGAAATTCGACCCGGTCAAATATATCAAGGTCCCGGAAGACTCTGTTTTTCATATCCTTCGGATGAAGCCCATCCATTTCGTGCAGGCCCACCTCCATGGTGAAATCCCTGCGCTTGAAAGTGGTTGCACATCCTCCGGGACGATCGTGTTGTTCAAGTAATAAAACTCTCTTCCCCTCTTTGGCCAGTTTGGCCCCGGCTGTAAGCCCACCCAGTCCGGCTCCGATAATGATGATATCGTATGTCATGTCTTCTCTCTGGTTTTTTCTTTCGTGTCCAAGGGTATAGGGTAGCGTTTAAATTCAGCATTCCGGTTAAACAGATACCTGTAAGTAATGTAATGTTTTGCGGAAACGGCGCCAACCGACATGAAGATCTTGCGCATTTTAGGATTGAAATCTCCCACCCATGAGAATTCAATCTCGGTGTAATGTGGTTTTGTTTTAAAGACCTTTACAAGATTGATAATGATACCGGCCTCCACACCCATCCCCTGGAAAGCAGGGATCACACCCATAAGCACACCCCTCGCCCGGGTCATGGTCTTTTTCTTTTTGAGGTAAAGGAATTTGAGCATGGCCCCCGGGTTGAGTTTACCGTTAAGGTGCTTCAGGATCATGTTCACATCGGGGTACATAAGGTAGATGGCAATGGGATTCCCCTTGTAATAGGCTATCCAATTAAATTCCTCTTCAAGTATCGCTCTGGCCTTCTTCAGGGTTTTGTTAATATAGGATACCTCCAGAGGTTCAAAATCCTCTTTAAATGAAGCCCAGGCTTCATTGAACACCCCCACAAAATCCTTTATGTACTGATCCTTTTCCTTCCATTTGAAATGCCTGAATTCATATTCGGGTTTTCGGGTGATCCACTCGGCTATTTTCTGGAACCTGGGGGGTAACTCCTTCTTCACATCCAGGTGAAAACCCTCCTGACGGTAATAGGTCCTGAATCCGTAAGATTCAAACAGCTCCTGGTAATACGGAGGGTTATAGGTAATTTCATATGAGGGATGGGTAAAGCCCTCCACCAGCAATCCCCAGTATTTATCGGTTTCGCCGAAATTGATCGGGCCGTCCATCGCCTCCATCCCCCTTTCTTCCAGCCACCTTTTAGCAGTGTCAAACAATAGCCCGGCTGCTCTTTGATCGTTGATACATTCAAAGAAGCCCATACCGCCTGTGGGTTGATCATATTTTCCGGAACTATTCCGGTCAATAAAGGCTGCCACTCTTCCTGAAAGCTGGTTCTGCGAATCATACAGAATCCAACGGGTGGCTTCACCATGTTCAAAGTAGACGTTGTCCTTCGGATTAAAAATTGACTCGATCTCTTTATCGAGGGGACAAACCCAGGTATCATCATCCATATATATGATCCTGGGAACCCGGAGAAATGCCTTTTTTGTTCGCCTGTCAGATACTTCCTGGATCCTCATGATCGTGTGTTAAAGTTGGAGATCAGGATTGCTTTTTGTAAATGGATTCAAGCAGATCGGGATATTTTGAAGCCACTACTTTACGCTTTAATTTCAGGCTGGCTGAAAGCTCCCCGGTGGCGGGTGACCATTCATCGGCTACGATCCTGAAACGATTAATGCGTTCCCAGTCGGAGAGGGTTTTATTTATCTTTTTAATATCATCATTAATGACAGAGATAACTTCAGGAATAGATATCAATTCTGAATGGTCTTTACCAATAGCTATTTCCCTTTCTGCACACCATTCCTTCAGGTATTTGAAATCCGGGACCAGCAGGGCGCTGGCAAATTTTTCATGTTCACCCACCACCATGACCTGGTCAATAAAGGCTGATTCCTTGAGCATGTTTTCTATGGGCTGGGGAGCTATAAATTTTCCACTGGATAACTTGAATATCTCCTTCTTCCTGTCAGTTATAACCAGGAACTTATCATCAATAAGGTGCCCGACATCACCGGTATGGAACCATCCCTCGGCATCGATCACACTTTTGGTCTGGGCTTCATCCTTGTAGTAACCAAGCATTACATTATGTCCCCTGCAGAGAACCTCGCCATCGTCGGCGATCTTAAGCTCAACCCCATCGATCAGGGCTCCTACAGTACCAAGTTTGCACAAAGGCTTCTCCTGTCGATTGATGGTAATAGTGGGTGAAGTTTCTGTGAGGCCGTATATATTAATAATTTTCAATCCACTTGCCCAGAAGATGCTTTCAAGCCTGGGTTGCAGGCTGGCTCCGCCGCAACCTACCAGTCTGGCTTCTCCTCCGAGGGCTTCCCTCCATTTACTGAAGATAAGCTTGTCGGCAATTTTCAGTTTCCTGTAATAAAACCGGCTTTTTTCCCCATTCGGCTTATAACGGAGCCCAAGCTTAACAGCCCAGAAAAAGATCCGTTTTTTCATGCCTGTCAGGCTACGCCCCTTTGCAATTACATTGTCATAGATCTTCTCCAGGATCCGTGGAACTGCATCAAATCCTGTTGCTTTAATCTCTTTCAGGTTTGCTGCGATAGTACCCATATTTTCGGCGTAATATATACAGGTTCCCGAATATTGAGTCTGGTAATTCCCAAATCTTCCTCCCACATGGCAGACCGGTATAATACTCAGGTATCGGTCCTTTGGGGTGAGTTGAAAAACTTTGTAACCGGCCAGGAAATTCTTCACCAGATTGTTATGTGACAGCATAACTCCCTTGGAGGTACCTGTGGTCCCCGAAGTATATAACAAGGAAACAAAATCGTCAGGAACTGTCTCATCCTTGATGGATTCAAGCCTCTTTCTTGTTTCTGCACCGGCAATTTTCCCTTTCTCAACCACTTCCATCCAGTTGGAGGCACCCTCAATCTCATTAAATGTATAGAAGTGATTCACATGACTGATTCCCTGAGATGCCGGATGTATGGTATCATACAATTTCTGGTCAGAGACAATAACCATTTTGGAATCGGAATGATCCATAATATACCTGTATTCCTCGCTGTTCATGGAAGTATAAACCGGGACATGCACCACCCCGGCGAGGGCCGAGCCCATATCAACAAAATTCCACTGAGGGCGATTGTTGGTAACGGTCATTAGCTTATCGCCTTTTTCAAACCCAAATACAACAACACCCAGAGCGAAATTATGGGCAATCTCATTGTATAGATCAGAGGTATAGAAGATCCATTGATCATCTCTTTTTTCGGAGAGGACATTATGCCCAGGGAACTGATTGATAAATCGTTCCAGCAGGTCAAAAGTACGTGTTGGGATCATAGTTCGGGATTTGTGTTTCATGCAAGATAAGGAATCTATTTTAAAATCGGTCTGGTTAGCCTGAGTGGGCGGCCTCCCATCCCAGCATAACCCTTTTCCTTGTACTGCCCCACCGGTATTCACTGATCTCACCTGCTTTCTTAATTACCCTGTGACAGGGGATCAGGTATGCTACGGGATTTTTTCCAACAGCACTACCCACTGCCTGGAGACCTTTAGGATTATGAACATGTTCGGCCAGGGACTGATAGGATACCATCCCTCCGAAAGGGATCTTCAGCAAAGCTTCCCAGACCTTTAACTGAAATGGGGTTCCCCTTACAATTAGGTCAAGTTTCGCATGTGAAACGGGAGTAAAAAGACTGGTTGCGATTCTCCCGGTTCTCTTCTGGTTGTAAACCAGCTCAGAGGCTCTCCACGATTTTTGCAGCTGATAAAGTGCCAAACGCTCATCCGAGAAAAATTGAAGTGTACAGATCCTGTTTTTAGTGGTGATGCCAAGAAGATATTTACCAAAAGGACTATTATGGAAACCGTAGTCTATGGTTAATCCAGGTCCGGCTTTACGGTATTGGTCCGGGGTCATTCCCTCAATGGAAATAAAGAGGTCATGCAACCTTCCCGATCCGGATAATCCTGCAGAGAAAGCAACCTCCTCCAGGGTAGGAGTATTTTTAAGGCATTCCCTTGCATAACGTATTGTCAGGTATTGCAGGAATTTTTTGGGACTTACTCCTGCCCATCTGGTAAAGAGACGTTGAAAATGAAATGGACTGAGATGGATATGGGCAGCTATTTCCTCAAGGGAAGGCTGTTCCCTTTGATGTTCCTTAATGAACTCAATGGCTTTTTCAATTCTCTGATAATCAATAAATGATTGTGTTGAATTCATACCCGGTTTTGATTGATGCTAATATAGTCCCGGTCCGTTAAACAGTCAACCCGGTTCTTGCTAAAAATAACAGGATCCGTTATCAGCTATTGTCATTGATCTCTATGCAAACCAGTTTGGCGTCACTCCTTACATAGATCCTGTTCCCTGAAAATGCGGGATGTGCCCAGTTCACCCCGTTCCTGGGATTGGGTGAGACCTGAACCGGATCGATCACCTTTACCCTGCCCAGATCTTCATAGCCCTCAGGACTGAACTTTCCAAGCAGGATCTCTCCCTTTTCATTGAATCCCCATACACGGTCCTTCTGACGGATCAGGTGAACATTGGCCCACCTGCCTTTGGGGACAAGGGACTGGTCCTCCCAGATCCG
>CAZIAU010000049.1:4751-11277 GCA_964536755.1 uncultured Bacteroides sp.
GCAACGTGTCTCCCCGTAGCTATCTATGCCATAGATATAACCGTCCTGGAGTATTGGCGTGGAGATGCAACAGTGAAGGGCATCGGTGGTTATTTCATTCAGTCCGTGACGGTAATAAACCAGTTCGGCCGAGGTGGTTTCCTGGTCCAGTTTCAGGAGGTATGAACCATCAAAAAAAGCACTGTAAAAGAGATAGGGGGGATCATACACCGGGGTGGAAATATTCATGAGTGATTTGCGGGGTTTAAAAGGGATTGACCAGTATATGTTTCCGTCTTCCGGATCCAGCCCGGTAAAACTTCCACCGGTCCAGAATAAAAGAACATCTTTCCCGGCCTGTTCTATCAATACGGGTGATGAATAGGAGGCTTCGTCATCCAGAGCCCTCCATAATTCACTTCCATTGTCCTTTTGCAACGCAACAATACAGGCACCATCTGTCCCTCCGAGCTGTACGATCAGTTTGTCCCTTACCAGAATGGGATTGGAAGCCAGTCCCCATACAGGTATCCGGCTATGGTATTTTTCCATAGCATTGAGTTTCCAGATCACCTTCCCGGTTTCAGCATCGAAACAGAAAAGGTGCCCCATGGTTCCGAAGGAATATGCCAGTTTTCCAAATATCTGTACTGAAGCCCGGGGACCCGTCGGATAGCCGACTCCATAGGCAACCGGATAACTGAACGACCAGAGCTCATTACCGTTTTCAGCATCAAAACAAAGTACTCTTTCGTTGCCTTCCTTATAATCCATCAGGTATACACGTCCCTCTGAATTTGTAGGGCCACTAAATCCTGTACCAACTTCTGCCTCCCAGATCTGATGCACTGCATCCGCTTTCAGGGTTTCAATTTCAGGTCCGTCGTACCATATTCCCATCCTGTCAGGACCACGCCACTGGTTCCAGTCCGTTTTTTCCGCACTCTGCTGAGCACCAGCCAGTAAAGAGATACATATCAGTATGGCTGTATATACTGTTTTTATATGAGCAAAATAAGAAGAGAAGTTCATTATTTACCGCACATCCTTGTGAATGAAAAGCTCCGGAGATATTCTTTTCCTGATCTGGTAATAATTGGGAATCTCCGGTTCTTCCAGTTTGGTGGTATCGATCGGCCAGTATATATCGATCCTGTCGACCATGTCGTCTTCAAATGAATAAAAATCAATACCCTTGCTGTCATACCAGTAAGCATAATAATTTTCATTTTCTATCACCTGTTCGGGCACTCCATATTTTAACCTTACCCTGTCCATGGTACTGCCTATGCGGATTCCCTTATCGGTGGCTCCTTCATAAGGAAGAGCAATGACAATAAGATAGGCCGTTTCATCATCATCGAGGATAGTATCCTCACTGGCAAAGTTAAATCCCACACCCTCTTTATAGTAACCTACAAAATGGCTGTAAAGCTCATAAGTTTCAAAATAATCGCGCCAGTATATGGTATCGGATGTGTAAATGGCCTTAATGTTTCCGTAAGTTTCAAAAAGATCGACACCTTCTATTCCTATACCTTCGAAGATGGTTACCTCGTAGGTCTGTATCACGTTGATGGTTAACGAAGCGGTATCCGAATCATCACTTCCGAAAGATATTAAGGTTACCTGGTAGGATCCGGCTACGTTATAGACATGTGAAGGGTCTTTGAGGGCGGAGGTGGTGCCGTCCCCCAGGTCCCACTGGTAGTGGCTTGCATTCTCGGACCTGTTGTAAAAGAAGATGGAGTCACCCCGGTTTACTTCGGTGGAGGAAGTTGTAAAAGAGGCATGCACGGGATCCTTTTTCTCGCAGCTGCTCAGGAGAAGTCCGGTCAAAATAACGATAAGCGGTATCCCGAATATAGAATTGGTCTTTTTCATGTTCTCATTGTTCTATGATCCCGCCCTCCTAGTTGGCAGGCATATTTGATTTCTTTTTATTTCGAAAGGACGAAGGTACAAGGTTAAATGCTTTAATTCCAAATTTCCTGGCCAGCAATTCCAGTCCAACCAGCGAAATAACACCCCCCGGCAATACTACCAGAGTGGCAAAAATAGAGAATCTACCCACATCCTTGAGTTGTTCGATGGCCTCCCTCACCTCCTCTTCATTAGGAACATCTGTTCTGCCATTAAGGTTCAATTTCGCCTCGAGCATTTTAAAAAATGAGCGTGCCATCTTCTCCGTTTCACCAGCCTCCTGACCAATGGCTTTAATTCCTTCAGAGATCAGATCGCCAGTTTTGGATGCATACTTTCTGGCAAACCGGTGACTCCTGGTATCCTTCACCGGAAGGTTCCAGGCAGCTTCTTTAAGTTCCCTTAACTTATCTGATATGATAGATTGCTTTTGCATATTCCGTATCTTCTGATGGCAGCTGACAAACGTTGTCCCGGCATACAAAGATAAGCGTTTTATCATTTGAGTATCTGTCCCTGAATAATGGAATATCACTTTCAGAATCCGATCCGGCCAGTGTGGCGTTAGGAAGATAATCTTTTGATAGACTCTTAAGAACAGTTGTGGCAGAAGGACCTGTAACGGCTATCTCATAATAGGGATTCTGTTGTTTTAAATACAGGCTTCCCCAACGTGCAAAACTATATGGATGCTGTTTTAATCGCCCCGTCATCTCTTTCATCATGGATTCAGAACGTTCAAGGTAGTCGAGGGATGCAGTTATATGGCCCAGACGCCAGAGGTTGTGTGCCGTTACGGCATTTGAAGAGGGAATTACATTATCCTGTATTTCAATATTGTTTGAGATCAATACTTCCGCCTCTTTCGGATTATATTTAAACATTCCCGATGCAGGGTCATAAAATCTGTCTGATACAGCATCAGTAAGTTCAAGAGCCAGGTCCAGCCATTTTTTATCCATGCTGGCTTCAAAAAGATCTATACATGCTTCGGCAAACAGGGCATAATCGATATGAAAACCAGGTATGGAATGTATGTTATTTTTGAAGTTCCTGAATAGTACGCCATTTTTCCAAAGCCTGTTTCGGATGAGATTTCCGTTTTTAAGAGCTAGTTCAAGATAATGTGGATCTCCGAGTGAATGATATGCCTGTACCAGACCTGATATGGTCAGCGCGTTCCAGGAGGTGAGAGATTTATCATCCAGTCCCGGAGGTATCCTTTTTAATCGTTGTTCCAGCAAAAGCTTATTCCACTGCTGAAGCTTCAGGTAAAATCTATGGTGATCAAGCCTGTTTTCTTTGGCAAATTCTTTGGAATCTGAGGTTCTGTAAAGTATATATTGGTTGTTCTCCCAAAGCCCGGTCCGGTTTATGTTGTAATACTTTGAAAAAAGCTCGAAATCATTACCCAGCAAATGCTCCAGTTCCGACTTTTCCCAGATATAATATTTACCCTCATTTCCCTCGCTGTCGGCATCTATTGAACTGTAAAATGCTCCTTCCTCAGAGATCATTTCCCTCTCCAGGAAATCAATGCTCTGCCTGACAACTTCTCTGAAAACCGGATTTTTGAATACAAGGTAGGACCTTGAGTAGAGACCAATCAGCTGGGCATTGTCATAAAGCATTTTTTCAAAATGCGGCACTTTCCACATTTGATCGACCGAATACCTGGAAAATCCTCCCCCGGCCTGGTCATAGATACCTCCCCTGGCCATCATGGTCAGGGTTAAACATACCTGATCCAGAATTTCATGATCCTTAAACTGATAACCATAGTGAAGCAGAAAATCAAGGTTTACCGGCAGTGGAAACTTGGGTGCTCCCTGATGGCCTCCAAAATTCTTATCAAAACTTGTGACCCATGCTTTTACGATCTTTTCCATTTCTTGTCTGTCCAGAGACGGTGGATCTTCCTCCAAATTGAAGAGATAGTGCTGACGTATCCCTTCTGCCAGTTCTGATGCATATTCCACGGTTTTTTCCTGATTAACCGAGTAATAATTATTAATATATGTGAGCACCTCTTTCCATCGCTCCTTTGGAAAATAGGTGCCCCCCCAAATGGGCCTTCCGTCGGGAAGTGCGATACAATTCAAAGGCCAGCCACCCTGTTGGTTGAGCAGTTGCAAACCAGTCATGTAAATGTTATCGATATCAGGCCTCTCTTCCCGGTCCACTTTTATACTGACAAAATGATCATTCATCAACCGGGCAACCGTACTGTCTTCAAAACTTTCATGTTCCATGACATGGCACCAGTGACACGATGAGTAACCGATACTTACAACAAGCAGCTTACCCTCCAGTTTTGCTTTATCAAGTGCCTCTTCTGCCCAGGGGTACCATTCTACCGGATTATGTGCATGCTGGAGCAGGTATGGGCTCGTTTCGTTGATCAGATGGTTGGTATGTTTGTGGTCATCCATGGCGTTTCGGTTTTGGGGGGCACACTCGACCTGCAAAATTTAAGAGGTTATCAGTGCAAATAATTGCGGATTATATGTCATTTAAACAGAGATGATAATAATATCTGAACAACAGAGAAGTGGATGGATTGTTTGATACTCCCCCTGTATCGGATTGATCCGATAAATGGATAATATTTCCTTTAAATTCAATTATCTTTGGCGTTTCGCATCAGCCTGGATAAACAATTATGCCGGCCATGTGTCTTACAGGAAATGAATAAATAAGATATGAATTCGAAAAAAACATTTTTAATGATCCTTGATGGTTGGGGGATAGGCCGGGGTGATAAAAGTGATGTGATAAGTCAGGTTCCTACACCGAACATGGACCGGCTCAGCAGGGATTACCCCTCGTCAAGGCTTTTTGCCTCCGGTGAAGATGTCGGTCTGCCCGAAGGGCAGATGGGTAATTCGGAAGTGGGCCATCTCAATATTGGGGCCGGGCGGATTGTATACCAGGATCTGGTGAAGATAAACATAGCGGTAAGGGATAATACCATTAAGGAGAATGTTGTACTGAAGGAGGCGCTCTCTTATGCAAGGGATCAGGGTAAACAGGTTCACTTTATGGGATTGTTATCCGACGGTGGGGTCCATTCGCTGGACAAGCACCTATACAAATTATGCGATATGACAGGCGAATACGGGATCAGGGACGTATTTATTCATGGTTTTGGAGACGGAAGGGATACAGATCCCCGCAGTGGAAAAGTGTATATGGAGAAGCTGATGGCTCACCTGGCCAATTCAAATGGGAAAGTGGCTTCATTTGTCGGTCGATTTTATGCTATGGACAGGGATAAGCGCTGGGAAAGGATCCAGGAAGCATATCACCTTCTGGTAAATGGTAAAGGCAGGACCACAAGAAATATTACGGAAGCCATTCAGGAGTCATACAATGAGGGGGTGACTGATGAATTCGTTAAGCCAATCGTGGTTGTGGACGATAAGGATCAGCCTGTGGGAACCATAAAAGAAGGAGATGTGGTCATATTTTTCAATTTCAGAAACGACCGGGCCCGGGAACTGACCATTGTTCTTACCCAGAAAGATATGCCCGAATATAATATGCATGTGATCCCGCTTCATTATTGTACCATGACTCCCTATGACGAAACATTCAAGGGGCTTCATGTGATTTACGATAAGGAAAATGTTATAAATACCATGGGGGAGGTTCTGGCCTCAGCCGGTTTAAGCCAGCTACGAATTGCTGAAACAGAGAAGTATGCACATGTTACTTTCTTCTTTTCCGGTGGAAGGGAAAAAGAGTTTGAAAATGAAAAGCGCATCCTGATTCCATCACCTAAAGTTCCTACTTATGATCTTATGCCTGAGATGAGTGCGTACGGAGTTAAGGATGCGGTTATCACAGCCATAAAGGAAGATCATCCCGATTTCATTTGCCTCAATTTTGCAAATGGTGATATGGTTGGCCACACCGGTGTGTACGAATCCATAATGAAGGCGGTCATGGCAGTGGATGAATGCGTGGGAGAGGTTGTAGGAGCTGCCAGGGAAGATGGATACGATGTTTTGATCATAGCCGATCACGGAAATGCTGATCACGCTATAAACGATGATGGATCACCCAATACAGCGCATTCTTTGAATCCGGTTCCCTGTATTCTGGTTTCCGGTGATTATCGTAAGATCAGGGAGGGGATTCTTGCTGATGTTGCTCCTACGCTATTAAAAATAATGGGTGTCAAGCGGCCAGTAGAGATGACAGGCAAAGTACTTATAGATTAACCCCTTCCCACATTTGCCGGATCATAGTACAGATTCTGTCAAGGGTTTCGGGTTTATAATTAAGTTCAGTAATCGATCCGTAAAACACCCGGTCCTCCCGATCAAACCTGAATCCTTCCTTGGAATACCCTATCTCAACCTGATTATAAACCTCTTTAAGCCTGTTCAGAGGATGGAGATACTTTCTTACAATGAGCGACTCCTGATAGTTGGCTAGCAGACCGGTAAGGCTGGTTAATGCAAATTTTTGCTGAAGGATTCTGTCTCCCATTTCAAAAATGGAGTTATCCTCGTAAATATTCACCGCAATATACATGGCTTCAAGCCAGCCACCAAGCAGGGATAATGAAGCGAGTGATTCCTGACCACTGGCTTTGAAATAATTATCCACATCATGG
>CAZIAU010000050.1:0-11027 GCA_964536755.1 uncultured Bacteroides sp.
ACTTGCAGTATTTTCCATGATAGTAAGTACTCTGTTCGTAATGTACCCCGAATCTGTGATCCCGGTATGGTTCCAGATCCCTGTTGCCCTCTGGCTGGGACGTCAGATACAGAAAGGAAGGAATGACCTTGTTTACTCCATTATTGCACTTATTGTTCTGTATGCAAGCGTAATACTTGGGGTAAAGTATCCTGTGGTACTGCCCCTGGATCAGCAGGTATCGGTGGTTGCCTGGTGCATTATCCTGTTCATCTATGTGTTCTTTGCATCAACTGTACCGGTACAAAAATTACTCCAGCCCCGGGATTATATCAACTCTCATCAGTTAATGGTTGCTATGTTATTTTTAGTACTGGGAGTGATAGTTGCGCATCCTGAGATAACTGCACCTGCAATTAACCAGGAAGCATTTATGCCTGAATCGGATGTTCCCGATCTTGCTCCAATATTGTTCATTATTATTGCCTGCGGAGCCATTTCCGGATTTCACTCATTGGCCAGCTCGGGAACAACAGTAAAACAGGTTAATAATGAGCGTGATACACTGCCTATCGGGTATGGAGCCATGATCACGGAAAGTTTCCTGGCCGTACTGGTTATTGTTGCCGCGGGAGCCGGGCTGGGAATGGGGCTTGACGTGGATGGAGTAAATCTTAAGGGATTGGCCGCATATCAGCATCACTATTCATCCTGGTCATCGGCAAATGGTCTTACAGCAAAACTGGATGCTTTTATAATCGGTTCAGGCAATCTGTTCTCTTCCTTCGGCATTCCCTTAAAGTATGGTACTGCTTTCATTGTGGTCTTTATTGTATCATTTGCCAATACCACATTGGATTCTGCAGCCAGGATCCAGCGGATATCACTTCAGGAGATTTTTTCCAATAAGAGAGGGGAGATCCGTAAACCGTTACAAAACAGGCATTTTGCCACAATGATCGTTGTGGTCACTGCGTCTTTGCTGACTTTTTTCAAACCGGGGGGACAGGGAGCCATGGTGCTTTGGCCTCTTTTTGGATCACTTAACCAGTTAATGGCAGCACTGGCGCTCGGAGTGGTCACCGTGTACCTTTACAGCAGAAGAACACCGATCTACTATACGCTCCTTCCCATGATAGTTATTTTGATCCTTACTGTCTGGGCCATGGTGAAAAACCTTATTGAATTTGCCACAGAAGGGGAGTGGCTCCTTGTTGTCATGTCAGGTTTGATACTCCTGCTGACCGCCTGGCTGGCAGGAAGCAGCTTTATCGCTCTGGTGAGGAAGAGAAGTTAATGCCTGATGTTGAACTTTTCCATCGTCTCGGGTTCTTTTTCCCTGATCTCAATTCTCTCCACCCAGCTGTAACCCGGCCCGTGCCGGCACCATTGAATGAACTCCGCACACATTCTTTCCTCACCCTGAACCTCTATCATTACTGAACCATCCTTATGATTCTCAACCCAACCTTTCAGGTTAAGTTCCCTGGCCCTTGTCCTGGTGGCATATCGAAATCCAACACCCTGGACACGCCCGAATACCCTGATGTTGTAATGACTGTTCATTTAGCCGGTTTATGATTAAATTTGTTCTCTGAGCATGTGAACAAGGTGTCCAATGGGTTGTTTAAATTGTTGAAAATAATATAAAATAGTCAAAAATAATGAGAACAGCGCTTTTAGCAGGTTCTGTATTCCTCTCTGTTCTTCTTGCTCAAAATTCAGAAGCTCAGACCACATTTCATAACTTTACCGTTTTCGATATAGATGGGGATGAGTTTGATCTGGCCCAGTTCAAGGGAAAGAAGGTGCTGGTTGTGAACACTGCTTCAAAATGTGCCTTTACATCACAGTATGAGGAGCTTGAGAAACTATACAGAAAATATGGAAATGAGAATTTCGCAGTCATCGGATTCCCGAGCAATGACTTTGCGCAGGAGGAACCGGGAACAAATGATGAAATTGCTGATTTTTGCAGGACCAACTATGACATATCCTTTCCGATGATGTCTAAAATAGTGGTGAAGGGTTCCAATATGCACCCTCTCTATAAATGGCTTACCGATTCTTCTGAAAATGGTGTGGAGGATAGCAGGGTAGCCTGGAATTTTCAAAAATACATGATCAATGAAGATGGCAGCCTTGAGGGCCATGTTCCTCCCATAAAAAAACCAAACTGCAGAAAAATTATTTCCTGGATTAAAGGCAGTTAGAGAACAATCAAGGTAAAAAGCAGCTCATCCCCCAGATCGGAAGTGATAATCATCAGATCACTTTTGAACATTTTACCCCCTGATAATATAAATTCCTGTTCCGGATACTTACCCGGGGTTTTTGTTTTTACGGGATCCGCAAAACTCTTAATAACGTCAGACGATTTTTCAAGATCAAAGAGTTGATCAGCTTTACTTCCGATTATCTCTTTCGCTTTAATCCCCAGGTTCCTTTCGGAACATTTGTTATAAAGGAGAACAAATCCCATGTTATTTATTGAAATGACAGGAAAGGGCAGTTCATCCAGCACATGTCTGTATTTAATTATCTCATTCCCCAGTTTTAGCTTCTCATTTTCCAGAGATCGTTTGCTTTCCTCCAGACTTTTCTTCAGGTCAAGAATGGATAGTCTCAACTCCTCTTCTTTTCTGATCAACTGATCATGTTGCTTTCTGGCTGCATTCTCCATCTCTTTTTCCTTGGTAATCTCATTGGCAAGGAAAATCACCTTCTCAACCTCACCATAGATATCGTTTGCAGAGAGGAAAGTCGCTCTGAACCATAGATCCTCTTCATACTTGGATTGCATCTTTAACTGACCCTGGAATCCTTCACCACGGATCACATTTTCCCAGATCTCATTAAAACGCTCCTGTTCCCCAGGTCCGAAGAAGTCAAATACATTCATCTGGTCCAGTTCCACTGAAGTATATTTAAGTGTCTTGCTGAAGAGATCGTTACTTAAACGGTATCTGCCGTCCGGTGAGAATACCGCTTTTGCATTTAGTCTGTCAATTGCGTCAATCTGACTCTCATAATCGAGGCTTTGCTTTTTCTGCTCGGTTGAGTCAATGGCCAGAAAAAGAATTTTTTCTACGGTCCCGTCATCACGTCGCACACATGTATAGGTGGCCATTGTCCACAGATCCTGACCCAGCTTTGTTACATGTTTCATATATCCTTCGAAATGACGCCCCCCCTGAGCCAGCTTTTCCCATAATGCATTGAACCATGTATGATCCTTCTGATCAAGGAAAATTGAAATATGCATTCCTTCCACCTCGCGGTTGCCTGAATACCCGAGCATTTTCAGAAACTTTGTATTAGCATATATCAGATTGCCGCCGGTATCGTATTCAGCTCGAATAAGGGTATGGTTCACGGTGTTGGTAAAACTAATAAACTTCTCAGCCTGTCTGGCAGCCTCTTCCTGGGTAAGTTTCAGGGCTTCCATATTCTGGCGGACCTTCTCTTCCTGACTGGAAAGCTGGTCAGCCTGGGCGCGTGTCTCTTTAAGCAGATTTTCGGTTCGGAGATTGCTCTCCATTGTATTGATGGTTGTGGCTATGTTCTCCGCTACACGGCTTATAAAATGGAGCCTGAATTCCTCTAAAGGCTTGAATGAGGCTATTTCTATGGTGCCAAATACCTTTTCGTTCCAGAGCAGGGGCTCAATAACAAGGAAATTTGGATTTGCCTTACCGAGCCCTGATGTTATGCTCAGATACCCGTCAGGAATCTTCTGAGTATAGAAGCCTTTTTTTTCTACAGCAACTGCTCCAACCAGGCCTTCTCCCCACTGTATCCGCTTGTCAGGAAATTTCTTACGATCATATGCATGACAAGCAATCATTCTCAGACTCTTTTCCTGGCCCTCCTGCTCGGCAAGGAAGATTGCACCCTGATTGGCATCAAGGTATCTGACCATGCCCGATATAACTGCATAGGCCATCGTTTCAAGATCATGGGAATTTGTCCTGAGAATATCCCCGAATTGTGCCAACCCCTCAGAGATCCAGTTCCTCTGTTTTTCTTCCAGTCTCCTCTGTCGTTCCAGCTCCCGGTTCCTGACAAGGGTATCCTTCAGCTTATTCAGTGAATCGGAGAGTGTCTTGTCAGAACCTGAAAAGGATATTGATGTATTCAATTCACCTGCAATAAGAGAATGCGCGAATTTCTTGATCTCAGCATTTTTTTCTGTTTCTTTTACAATTCTGGAAGAGAGAAGATCCATCTGTTTGAATCTCCAGTTTCCAATGGCAACACCCGATATTATCCCCGGGATCAGAAAGATATCAACTACATATAACAACCGCAGATCTGAGTGTAAACCTGCAATGGCCCTCAGTGAAAATTCCTGCCCAAGGGCAAAGAAGACTATAAGATAGACAATACATGTAAGTAATGCTCCCAGTACCAATCCAATTGTACCGTAGCGGATGATCATCTCCTTTTTATTCAATTCGGCCATCCAATATGAGCTGTGAGCATTAAATGTAGTTAATATTTTCTATTTTTACCGCTCTTACCAACTTGCCATGGCAAACATCAGGATTCTTGTGGTTGATGACATTTTTACCAATAGATATCTGTTGGAAGAATTGATAAAACTGACCGGGAATGAGGCAATTCTTTCTGAAAACGGGGAGGAAGCCATTGAGATCTTAAAAAATGAAGAAATTCATATGATTTTCATGGACATTGAGATGCCTGTAATGAATGGTATCGAAACCACAAATTACATCAGGAAAGAATTACCCTCTCCTTTGAATGTGATTCCGATTATTGCCCTGACAGCCCATAATCCCGAACAGTTTTTTACGGATTTTTCCGATGTTGGAT
The DNA here is from genome assembly GCA_964536755.1 of uncultured Bacteroides sp. Lineage (GTDB taxonomy): Bacteria > Bacteroidota > Bacteroidia > Bacteroidales. Next base: position 4,816 of record CAZIAU010000050.1, read on the forward strand.
TTGATGAACTGATCACCAAACCTTATTCAGTTGAAAAGATCAAGGAAAAGATCCGGGAATTTTCTTACCGGCCATAAATAAATTCCAGGATCTTCTGAAAATTTATACGGTCCACATCATTGAAAGAGTCTTTCCTGTCCGAATCCACATCAAGAACACCTATGATCTTTCCTTTATCATCATAAACAGGCAGCGCGATCTCCGATTGTGACCTTGAGTCACAGGCAATATGTCCCGGGAATGTATGAACATCCCGGACCAGAACCGGTTCAGCCCTGTTTATAGCTGCCCAGCAAACACCTTTATCTTTTTCCAGTTCCTGGCAGGCAACCGGACCCTGGTACGGACCTACAATTAATCTTCCATCCCTTAACAGGTAGAAACCGGTCCAGAAGAAATAATCCATTTTATGATGCAGAACTGCACAAATGGTTGACATCCTGGCAACGGGATCATCTGTTTTCATCAGAAGTTCCCCCAGCTGAACATAGATACGCCGGTATCGTCCGGTCTTCTTTTTATCTTCCATAATAATTTAGCTTGTATCCTTAGTGTAACGGTTTTTCAATATATCTGCCCAAACGCTAACAAATATAATGATGATAAAAATTTCACAATCAGAATCCGGATAATACATAGTAACATATGCAGTAATCCCTCTGACAGCCATATTGGAGGAGACAGACTGTTAATTTTCGACAAAATAAAAATACTTATTATTATCTGTTTTATTATGTGACCCAACAACTTTGCGGGCTTAAATCTGGTTATTATCTTTGCCGCTTGATTCTTATGGATGAAACTGTCTGAAGAGATACTGCGCAGAAGGACCTTTGCCATCGTTAGTCACCCGGATGCCGGGAAAACCACCCTTACCGAAAAATTTCTTCTTTTCGGGGGGGCTATAAATGTGGCCGGGGCAGTCAAATCAAATAAGATCAAAAAAACAGCCACTTCAGATTTCATGGAAATTGAGAGACAACGAGGTATTTCGGTTGCCACTTCGGTAATGGGATTTGAGTATGGAAGTAAGAAAATAAATATCCTGGATACGCCCGGTCACCAGGATTTTGCAGAAGATACGTACCGTACTCTGACTGCTGCTGACAGTGTGATAATAGTAATTGATGCTGCAAAAGGAGTGGAGGCCCAGACCCGGAAACTGATGAACGTATGCCGGATGAGGAAGACTCCTGTAATGGTCTTTGTAAATAAACTAGACCGCCCGGCCCTTGATCCGTTTGAAATACTGGATGAGATAGAAAATGAACTGGAGATACAGGTATATCCTCTGAGCTGGCCGGTTAGTATGGGAAGTGATTTCAGAGGGGTGTATAACAGGTTTGATCATACTTTTCGCTCCTTCACCGCAACAAATAAACAAACCATTGGTGAATTGATCGAATTCACTGAACTGAAGGATCCGCAGTTCTTAATGCATATTGCACCCCATGCTGAAAAGTTCCAGGAGGAACAGGAGCTTATCGACGGGATCTACCAGAAATTCAACCGTGAGGATTATCTTGAAGGCAGAACAGCACCCATCTTCTTCGGAAGTGCACTGAATAATTTCGGAGTAAGTGATATTCTTGACTGTTTTATAAAGTTTGCTCCGCACCCTGGTCCCGTCAGGACAGCTGAGAGGAGTGTTGATCCCATGGAAGAAAGGTTCACGGGATTTGTATTTAAAATCCATGCCAATATGGATCCCAATCACAGGGACCGTCTGGCATTCATTAAGATCGTATCAGGAAAATTCGAAAGAAACAAAGCCTATCGTCATGTGAGGACAGGAAGACAACTTAAATTTCCAGCCCCGACTTCATTCATGGCCCAGAAAAAATCTGTCATCGACTCGGCCTTTCCTGGTGATATTGTGGGTGTACATGATACCGGGAATTTTAAAATAGGGGATGCGATTACTGAAGGAGAGAAGCTGCAATTTAATGGAATTCCAAGCTTCTCACCCGAAATGTTCAGGTACGTTGAAAATAATGACCCTTTGAAATTTAAGCAGCTGGCGAGGGGAATAGACCAGTTAATGGATGAAGGTGTTGCCCAGCTTTTTGTCAGCTCGGCAAACGGACGTAAGATTATTGGCACTGTGGGTGCCCTTCAGTTTGATGTTATAAAGTACCGGTTGCAGCATGAATACGGAGCAAAATGCCGTTTTGAGCAACTTCCCATGTATAAAGCCTGCTGGATAGAAACAGATAATGCTGATTCTCTGAATGATTTCAGGATGAGAAAATATCAACACCTGGCCAGGGATAAAGAGGGCAGGGATGTTTACCTTGCGGAATCATCCTATGCTTTACAGATGGCACAGGAAAAATTCCCCGGAATCAGTTTTCACTTTACTTCAGAATTCTGATCTGACAGAAACTGTCGGTGATTTTTTTACTGCCACTGATGGTAATACTCAATGGCATCAAAATTCCAAAATGATTATATTCGTTGACTTCTAACAAACAACTTTTGTCCAATGAGAAATCACATGGTAATCCTGGCTGTTCTATGCATGACATCGTGGTCAGCCCGTGCCCAGATCCCCGACTGGGAGGGTGGCTTTCCAGATGGTTGTACCACAATAACAGTAGGAAACGCAGCAAGTACAGACGGATCGGTCATAACATCCCATACAGACGACAGCCACAGGACACGATCCTGGATGAATGTGGTACCGGCAAAAATGCATGCCAGAGATGAAACTGCGACAATGTACAAGAGGGTGGCATGTGATACATTTAAAATGCCCACTTATGCTCATATCCCCATTGGCCAGATCCCGCAGGTGAAAGAAACTTTTCAATTCCTCAATACAGCCTACCCTTCATTGAACCAGTACCAGGTGGGAATTGGAGAATCTACATTCGGAGGGCGGGAGGAACTGCAGTCTGATGAGGGACTGATCGATTGTCAGCGTCTTTGCCGGTTAATGCTTGAACGCTGTAAAACTGCAAGAGAAGCCATTCTGATGGCCGGAGAGCTTACATCGAAATATGGATGGAATGATTACGGGGAATGTCTGACCATCGCTGATAAAAATGAAGTCTGGCATTTTGAGATCCTTGGTCCCGGAAAAGGGAAGATAGGTTCTGTATGGGCGGCAAGGCGGGTACCTGATGATCACATTGCAGTTAATGCCAATGCCTCAACGATTAGAGAAATAGATCTCTCTGACAGTGATAATTTCATGGCCAGCTATAATATTTTCAGCGTTGCCCGCGAGCATGGATGGTGGAATGAAGAAGAATCCTTCAGGTTCTGTTATGTTTATGCACCTGACAGCCGAAAATCGCTTGCAGCAAGGAGAAGGGAATGGAGAGTATTTGATCTTCTGGCCCCCTCCCTCGGACTGGATCCTAATTCTGAAAATTATCCTTTCTCTGTAAAACCCGACACCCTTGTCTCACTGGCCGATCTCAGGATGGTCTTCTCGGATTACTATGAGGGAACTCCTTTCGACATGACAAAGGATATGATTGTGACAGATGAGGAGGGAAAGAGTGTGATTTCACCTCTTGCAAATCCGTTTTTGCCTTACGATATGAATAAGCTGTTCAGGATAAACGGAGGCTGGGGCTGGCTGGGCGAGCGAACCATAGCCAGGTGGTATACCATGTATGCCACCATTATTCAGTGCAGGAACTGGTTGCCCGATGAGATAGGAGGAGTAGCATGGGTAGCCATGGATAATGTGGCAACCTCTGTATATATCCCCATTTATTGTTCATCTGCGGACCTTCCGGATCCCTATAAAACCCCGGGGCGGCCAAACGGATATACAACTAAGTCAGCATGGTGGGCCTTTAATCGTCTCGGGACCCTTGCTGCACAGAGGTGGGGCGATATGCGCTACGATGTGAACAGTGTCTGGGATCCCTGGCAAAAAGAGTTGTTTTCTGCCCAGAAGGAATTTGAAGAGAGGGCCATGGAGATGTATCAGTCAGGAAACAATAGCGAACTGGTCGATATGCTGACCGGCTATACAGTAAACTGGGGTAATAAAGTTGTCAATAAAGCATGGGAACTGGGCGACATGCTATGGACCAGATATGATGAAAAATTTTAACCGATGAAAGATATGATGAACAAACGCGGTTTTGCCAGTGACAACAATGCTGGCGTGCATCCATCCATACTGGAGGCAATCGAAAAAGCAAACAACGGACACGTTATTGCCTATGGTGACGATGATTATACGGAAAATGCAATTTCAAGACTAAAAATGGAGTTCGGAGATGACTGTGATATCTATTTTGTATTTATCGGGACAGCCGCAAACGTTCTGGGATTGTCGGCAGCAACAAAACCCTATAATGCCGTAATCTGTCCCGATACAGCGCATATTCATGTGGATGAATGCGGTGCCCCCGAAAAGTTTACAGGGTGTAAACTGCTGCCCGTCTCCACACCCGATGGAAAGCTGTCAGTTGAACTTATTCAACAGCATATGCACGGATTTGGTTTTGAGCATCATGTCCAGCCGCGGGTTATTTCCCTGACACAATCCACCGAACTGGGTACCGTTTATACTGTTGATGAGATCAGGACCATTACCACATATGCCCACGAACACGGTCTGGTCGTTCATATGGACGGAGCAAGGATCAGCAATGCGGCAGCGTCGATGGGATGCGGATTCAATGAAATGACAGGTGCTGCAGGTGTTGATATTCTTTCTTTCGGAGGTACGAAAAATGGCATGATGTACGGCGAGGCTGTTGTGTTCTTTAATAAAGAGATGGGCAACGATTTCAGATACAGAAGAAAGCAGGGGATGCAGCTCGCTTCGAAGATGCGCTACATTGCAGTTCAGTTTGAGGCATTTCTGGAAGATGAACTCTGGAGAAAGAACGCACTTCATGCCAACAAGATGGCACTGAAACTATATGATGCGGTCCGGACCATACCGGGAGTGGAAATTACCCAGAAAGTGGAGTCCAATGCAGTATTTGCCCGTATACCTGAGAAAATAATATCTCTTTTACAGGAACAGTACTTCTTCTATATATGGGATGAAGTCACCTCGGAGGTGCGCTGGATGTGTTCTTTCGATACCACCGGGGAAGATATTGAGGGTTTTGCCGCCCTGCTGCGTAAAATTATTTAGATATTCCCTTTACCGGGAGAAGTATTGAGCTGTCTCCGTAACTGAGAAAACGATAATTGTTCCTTAGGGCTTCTTCGTACACTTTTCTCCAATCGTTCCCGATCAGGGCTGCAATAAGTAGCAGAAGGGTGCTGCCCGGTAAATGGAAATTGGTTATTAAACCCCTGATGGTCATGAAATTATATCCCGGTACTATCATTAACCCGGTTGAAAACTGAATATGAGTCAGATTGTTGCTCCGGCAGAACTTCAGTAAAGCATTCAGGCTGTCAGCAAGAGGAATATCCTGGGCCAGTATTTCATTCTGCCACTGCAGCATTTTGAGGTTCTGCGGATCAAGTTTCTCCCCCTGACACAATCTTACCCCGAACCAGTATAGGGATTCAAGACTTCTGGTACTGGTAGTCCCCACCGCTATGACTCGATCTGCGTTTGAACTCCACTGTTCCAGGAATGAACGCGGGATAATTACATGCTCGGCATGCATATGATGATCCCTCCCGTTTCTCTCCTTGACCGGGACAAATGTTCCTGCCCCGACGTGCAGGGTCAGCTCACAGGTCTCTATTCCCCGTTTCCGGATCTGCTGCAAAAGTTCTTCTGTGAAATGAAGCCCTGCAGTGGGTGCTGCAACCGACCCGGGATATCTGTTATAGACTGTCTGGTATCTGTATTTGTCCATCTCCTCTGCCTTCCGGTTAAGATAGGGAGGTATAGGTGTATTTCCTGCATTTTCAATAATCTGGCCGAAATTGAATTCAGGGTTATCCCATGTAAAACCGACCACGTAACCTTCACTTATCTTTCTGATCTTCCTGGCTGCAATTTTGACAACACCTCCTTTAAGCGTTGTTTCAAGGTATACCGGACCTTCTTTCCACTTTTTTGCATTACCCAGCATACATACCCAGGAACATTGCCGGTCAGACTGGAAGGATTGCATGTATTCTGGCGGATCGAACGGCTCAAGGCAAAATATTTCGATCCTTGCACCCGTTGGTTTCCTGAATTCCAGTCTTGCCCGAATAACGCGTGTATCATTAAATACGAGCAGGGAGCCCTCATCAATTAGTTCAGTAATGTCATTGAAATGATG
>CAZIAU010000051.1:0-1237 GCA_964536755.1 uncultured Bacteroides sp.
ATTCCCGGTGATTTTTTTACTAAACAGATTTCCAGTGAATACCTGGCCATGTTTCTTATGTTGCTGGCGTCGGTACCTCTATACATTTGTGCCACTGGTTCCATTCCAATTGCAGCGGTATTGCTGATGAAGGGACTCTCCCCAGGGGCAGCGCTTGTGCTTCTGATGGCCGGACCTGCTACAAACATAGCAACAATGGCAGTCATCGGGAATGCTATGGGTAAAAGGTCTCTGGGGATTTACATGGCCAGCATCATAGGGGGAGCTGTCTTTTTTGGAATACTTGTTAACGAGCTTATTCCCCGGGAATGGATCACCGGTTTTATCCCTTCAGGGTTACAGGGAGATATCAATCAGAATCCGGCGGGATGGCTGCAGTGGATCTCCTCGGGATTGCTTGTTTTGCTGATCATGAACGGATATGTATTAAAGTGGTTAAAAAACCACAGGACAGGATTAAACGACAAAATTAAAGGTGAACATATGATATCACAGGTGCATAAGATCAGGGTGGAAGGAATGAATTGCAATCATTGCAAAACCACTGTAGAGAATGGATTAAACAAGTTGGAGGCGGTTACTGAAGTTCTTGCCGATCCGGATCAAAACAGCGTTATAATACGGGCAGATAGGATAGATGATGATGAAATCAAAAAAACAATTGAAGGACTGGGTTATAGTTACAGGGGACGTGAATGACACTGAATGATCTTCATACAGGGGATTCGGCCATTATCTCCAGGATCAGGGGAAGGGGGGCTTTCAGGAGGCGGATCACGGAGATGGGATTTATACATGGTAGGCCTGTAACTGTAGTAAAATCTGCGCCACTCAGAGATCCGGTGGAATACATGATCCTTGACGGTAATGTTTCGCTTCGGAGGAGTGAAGCACAATTGATCGAGGTTGTTGCCGCCAGCGATGCTCCTGAAAAGACTACAACTCCTATTTCAAGGGAATCGGATACTGTTCCCCGGGATCCTGTTCTTGCAAGGTCCGGGAAAATAATTGATGTGGCCCTGGTGGGGAATCCAAACAGTGGTAAAACCACCCTTTTTAACCGGGTTTCCCGGTCAAGGGAGCATGTAGGCAACTACCCTGGAGTAACCGTGGGTTCCAAGCAGGCTTTCTTCAATCACAGGGGGTATACGTTCAGGATTACAGACCTGCCAGGCACATATTCACTTTCAGATTATTCCAGTGAAGAGCGTATTGTCAGGGACCATATACTGAAGGA
>CAZIAU010000051.1:1247-10967 GCA_964536755.1 uncultured Bacteroides sp.
AAGGAGAAACCGGATGTAGTGGTCAATGTACTGGATGCAAGTAACCTGGAGAGAAATCTTTACCTGACCAGTCAGTTAATTGACATGGATATAACTGTAGTACTGGCGCTCAATATGTATGATGACCTGATGGCCCGGAATGATAAACTGGATACAGAGTTACTGAGCCGGTTGCTTGGAATCCGTGTGGTCCCTACCATCAGTCACCGTGGAAAAGGGATATTCCGGCTCCTTAACCATGTGATCAGGGTTTTCGAAGGGGACGACCCCCATATCCGCCACATTCATATTAATTACGGGGAGGAGATTGAAGATTCCGTCCGGCAGCTTCAGGCTATGATCAGGGAAAACCCGGACATAACTGATCACTATTCCTCCAGATTTATATCCCTGAAACTGCTGGAGCGGGATGACAGCTGTGCCCACCTCATATCGGAGACTGACAATTTTATAGAAATTCAGGAGAAAGCACGTCAGGAAGCCCTGCGGCTGGAAAGCCTATTCAAGGAGGATACAGAAACGCTGGTGACCAATGCCCGCTATGGATTTATTGCCGGGGCTCTGAAAGAAGCCATGAAAAGGGGAAGCAAGAATCCGGTGTTTTCCAGGACCCAGCGGATCGACCGGATTCTGACCAATAAATTCATTGGACTACCCATTTTTCTCGGATTCCTGTGGCTCATGTTCCATGCTACCTTTACACTGGGCAACTATCCCATGGGGTGGATCGAGTCGGGAGTGGATCTGTTAAGCGTTTTCCTCCGGTCAAACCTGCCTGAAGGTATTCTTCAGGATATGTTGGTGGATGGCATTATCGGGGGAGTGGGTGGAGTAATTGTTTTCCTTCCTAATATCCTCATCCTGTTTTTTTTCATATCACTAATGGAAGATACAGGTTATATGGCCCGGACGGCGTTTATTATGGACAGGTTAATGCATCTTTTCGGATTACATGGTAAATCCTTTATTCCGTTGATAATGGGATTCGGATGTAATGTTCCGGCTATCATGGCTACCCGGACACTTGAAAACAGGAACGACCGGATACTTACCATGCTGATCATTCCATTTATGTCCTGCAGCGCAAGATTGCCGGTATACGTACTGATCGCGGGGGCAATATTTCCCGGGAATGCAGGGAATGTGATTTTCCTTCTTTATATGGTTGGGGTGGCTTTTTCCCTTCTTATGTCAATCCTGTTTAAAAATACATTGTTTAGAAAAAGTGAGGCTCCATTCGTAATGGAACTTCCAATGTACCGTAATCCGGGTCTGCGTGTTATTCTAAGGCATATGTGGCGCAAGGGGGCGCAATACCTGAAAAAAATGGGGGGAGTTATCCTGGTGGCCTCCCTGGCCATATGGGCTCTTGGATATTTCCCCAGGAATGTGGATTACTCAAAAGATTATGATCTGCTTATAAAGAACGAGCAAATGTCAGCAAGACCATCAGTGGAGCGTATTACCGCGTTGAAAATGGAGCGGGAGACTGAACAACAGGAATTCTCACTTATTGGCAGACTGGGAAAAACCATTGAACCGGTGATACGGCCACTTGGGTTCGACTGGAAAATGGGTATTAGCCTGTTGACCGGATTTGCAGCAAAAGAGATTGTTGTGAGCACTATGGGAGTCCTTTATCAGGCAGAGGCGGACCCGGGCTCCGGGGACTCTGTCTCTTTGCAGAAAAGGTTAAAGGAACAGAAGTACACAGACGGTTCCAGAGAGGGACAACCGGTCTTTACCCCGCTTTCGGCATTTTCGTTTCTGCTTTTCGTACTGCTATATCTGCCCTGTATAGCTGTAATTACAGCAGTCGGGAGGGAATCGGGCAGCTGGAAATGGTCTGCCTTCGTCCTTTTTTATACAACGACTGTCGCATGGCTGACCAGCTTTATAGTCTTCCAGGCGGGTACCGTGTTGAATATTGGATGATTTTTATATATTGCGCCCCTTAATATGTAAGAAAAAATCGTATAAGATGCTGAAGAGATTATCCTTTCTTATTTCCATGCAATTCATGGGTTTCCTGTTGGTACTTTTGATAGTTGTTCTGGCTCTCTCAACCTTTGTGGAGAGTGCATACAACACACAGACGGCCTGGGCGGTTTCATATGGTACTCACTGGTTTGAGATACTTCTCCTGCTTATCGGGATCAACCTGGTGGGAGTGATGATCAAACACAAATTCTACAAACGTAAAAAGATCGTGGTTTTCGTGTTTCACCTGGCCTTTATCGTGATCCTTGCAGGGGCTTCCATTACCAGGTTTATTAGTTATGAAGGGATGATGCATATCCGGGAGCATGACACTTCCAGCAGTATACTTACAAAAAATGCCTACATAGAGGTGGAGCTGGAATCGGGTGGTAATAAAGCTGAGAGCAGCAAAGAGGTGATGATCACAGAGCTTACACCAAGGGATTACAGAATGCACAGCCGTGTAGGAAGCGAAACAGTAAAGATCAGGTCGATAGATTATCTGACCAATGCCATGGAACAATATATTGCCATCCCCGGAGGCGAGCCTTTTATTCAACTTATAATAGGTACCGGCCAGCAAACTTCTGTGGGGATTCCTTCTGGCGGAAGCACCAATGTCAAGGGGATGGATATTGCCTTCAATAGTTATGATCCCGATGCTGTACTGAATTTCTATTCCGATAACGAAGGTGTTCATGCAACTTCTCGTCTGGCAGTTTCAGTTACTCAGATGGGTGGGGACACTGCTGAAGAATATGTCCCGGGGGAGATAATTCCCTTCAGGGAGGGCACTCTTTATAGTTTCGGACATATGAAGATAGCATTACAGAGGTATATGCCATCTGCGAGGAGGCAGATGATAGAGGCCACCGGACAACACAGAGGCTCTTACCCGGGAGCGGTCAAACTGCAGATCTCGTATCGTGGAATGAAATCAGAAGTATTTGTTCCGGGAATGGCAGGAATGAAAGGCACTCCTGTGAACGGAAGCATGGGGGACCTGTCCTATTCCATCGTTTTTGGTTCCAGAGAGATTCCTATCCCTTTTGCTCTGTATTTAAAGGATTTCGTGGTGGAAAGGTACCCCGGGTCCAACAGCCCCTCTTCATTCGCAAGTGAGGTGGAACTGATAGATAAAGAGATGGGGATAAGGGAGGATTGCAGGATCTTTATGAATAATGTATTGAAGCACAGAGGTTTCAGGTTCTACCAATCTTCCTATGATAACGATGAGATGGGAACTGTACTTTCCGTTAATAAGGACCGGGCCGGAACCTTTGTGACCTACCTTGGTTACCTTATCCTTATGGCAGGAATGGTATTGGCAATGATTGTTCCGGGAACCCGGTTTGCCAGGATTGCCCGGAGATCATCCACTGCCGTGAAAAGTGCAGTTATTGTAATGATTCTGTTGGCCGGAAGCCTGCACCTGTTTTCCCAGGAGGTTCCACCTAAAGAGCTGGCTAAAGAATTTGGATATCTATGGGTCCAGGACAAAGGAGGACGTTATGAACCAATAAATACTCTCTCTCATGAGGTGGTTCGCAAGATCACTAAAAAATCGCGTTATGAGGACTATAGTGCCGATCAGGTTCTGCTGGGAATGATTCTCTATCCCGGTGAATGGCAACAAAAACCTCTCTTTAAGATAAAGAATGCCGAGCTTCAGCGGATTACCGATTATAAGGGTGAAATGGTAAGTTTTAATGATCTTATGAGTGGCTCCGGGAATACTTACCTGCTGAGTGAACTGGTCAACAGAGCTTACTCCAAGCAGGTTGCTTCCCAGAATGACCTGGATAAGGAGGTGATCAAGCTGGATGACCGGATAAATGCTCTTTACCTGGTGCAGTCCGGCGGACTGATCAGGATCTTTCCTGATATTGAAGCTGAGAACCATAAATGGGCTTCCGTTTCTGAAGCCCTGGCGGGTCAGATGAGTGCAAAAAACGATACTATGGGCAGGGTTTTCCTGAATTATCTGAATTCCATTCAGACGGGTGATTATGCTGGTGCACAATCCAGCCTGGCATTGTTAAACCGGAATCAGCTGGCAAAGGAGGATCTGCTGCCCCCGCACTCAAAAAAGAAACTGGAGATCCTCTATAACCGTCTTAATATGTTCCCGCGGCTTTTAAAGTTGTACGGATTGGTCGGATTGATGTTGATGGTTCTTCAGTTTATGATCGTTTTCAGACCTCGAAGGTACCTTAAAGTATTGTCCCTGATAGGGGTGATCAGCTTGCTGGCGGCATTTCTGATACATAGTGCGATGCTTGGGGTAAGATGGTATCTTAGCGGCCATGCCCCGTTAAGCAATGGGTATGAATCAATGATCTTCATTTCATGGGTAACCCTGCTTGCCGGGCTTATTTTTATGAAACGTTCAGGGTATGCTGTGGCTCTGACAGCCATATTATCGGCACTGGCATTAATGGTTGCCGGAATGAGTAACATGAATCCCGAAATCACGAACCTGGTCCCTGTTTTGAAATCCGTCTGGCTGACAATTCATGTAGCCGTGGTCATGGCCGGTTACGGGTTTCTTGGTCTCGCATCTGTAATGGGGCTTTTAAACGTGGTTCTATATGCTGTTCTTACTCCTTCGAATAAAGAAAGGATGAAAGAGGTGATAGGGCAGGTCACAAAGGTAAATCACCTGACCTTGATAGTCGGACTCTATTTTATGACTGCCGGGGTTTTCCTTGGAGGTGTATGGGCCAATGAGTCATGGGGCAGGTACTGGGGATGGGACCCCAAGGAGACTTGGGCCCTGATCACAGTACTGGTCTATGCATTTGTAACTCATATGCATAAGATCCCCGGATTAAGGGGCACTTTTGCCTTCAACCTTGCCTCTTTTATCAGTTACTCTTCGGTAATGATGACCTATTTCGGGGTAAATTATTTCCTGGGAGGTATTCACTCTTATGCCAGTGGGTCTTCATTTACAGTGCCCTGGGCTGTCTATGTAGCTATACTGTTTTTCATTGTCCTGTCAGTATTTGCTTATAACAGGCAGCGGAAGATGTTGCCGGACTACGCAGAACCGGATGATCAATAAGGAACCTGGTTGAGATCGGATCTGGTCCGGCGTCCGAAATCCGTTACACAGTTGACCCTGTAATTCTTGTGTGGCCGTATGGCTACACCTACCGAGTTAAATCCTTCATTGAGGATATTTTCCCTGTGCCCCGTTCCCTTTATACCCTCGTCTATAAGTAATGATATTACAATATCTATAGCCTGGTCAAATCCGTAAGAACAGTTCTCTCCCACATGATTGTAAGGGTTTCCCATGAGTGGTTTAAATCTTTTATTGAATCCCTGGTGGCCAACACGGCCGGACTTTCCCGAACTCGTGGCATGCTCCCGGGCAATTGCAGTCAGGTCCTCTTCTGTTATCAGAGGGTCCAATTCCGAAACCTTTTTCAGATCGCGGTTAAGGGATCTGACATAACCGGTATTCTCCATGTTATTGTCAGAAATATAATTTGTAAGAAATGTTTCAGCGAAGAGCGAACCGTTATTTCGGGCCATATTCATGAACAGGACAACCTTTTTCTCCTCTTCGGAAAGATACTCCTTCTCTTTTGCCGTATTCAGCCTGTCAACCAGCTCCGGATTCCAACGGTCCCATGCAGAAGATTGTGAAAACATGGTTACCGGGATCATCAGCAGAAATGAGATTATCCAGTGACGAATCATATGATACGATTTATTCAGTAAACAGAAGTGTTGCTGAAGTGTTCACTGTTCCCCGGGGGATCCGGTACCAGCTGCCGGATCGAGCAGCATATAAACATCATAATCCTCAAAAACTTTGAAACCAAGACTTTTGTAGAGATTGATAGCTGCCACATTTTCCTGATGAACTTCCAGTTTCATCGGACACTGTTTTTCCCTGGCAAATTCAACAGACCTGAGGGCAAGTTTTCTGCCCAGTCCTGTTCCCTGGAAAGAGGGTTCTATGGCAAAATGGTGAAGGAGCACACGCCTTCCATCAAATGTCATCCATGATGTCCCGATGATATTATCTGAATCGGGGTCTTCCATTACCAGGAATTGACCACCCAGGTCATTGCATCGTTTAATGATTCCGGCTGTATCCCCCCGTTCCACGGTGTAGATCCCCGTTTTCTTCCAGAGCTTCTCAATCTTCAGGTAATCAGTGGCTTGATAATTCCGGACGGTCATCACCAATCAAGCTTTAATCACATAAACCTGACCGGTTTCATACCGGATTACTTTTATGGATGCACCCTTTTCAATAAAACCATATTCCGATTTGGCATCGTAAAGTTTTTCATTGATCTTTACTTTGCCAGAGGGTCTCAATACGGTATGCGCTACTCCTGATACTCCCACCAGTGTCTTCTGCTCTGTTTCAACTCCTATAAATCCTTCTTCCATTCGCTGTTCACTTTTCAGTGACAGGTTGGAGAAAGCAGTTGTAGTGAGTAGTTTTTTTGTCGCCCATAGAGAAAATATCAATCCCAGCAGGATTGCTACAAGGACCAGGCTCAATGATTTCATCAAGAGGGACAATCCTTCACCGGTAAATTCAGGCGCATCAAATACCACATTATCCACCAGACTCAGTGTGAGTCCGGTGACCATGGCAATTATCCCGGCCACACCTGCCACCCCGAATCCGGGTATAGCGAATATTTCCACCATGATCAGGATCACACCTATTATAAATACTATAAGTTCCCAGTACTCGGCCATTCCTTCCAGGTAGAGTGGTGCAAAATATAGAAGAGCTGCAATAATAGATGCTGCAAGCGCAAATCCGATCCCGGGAGACTGCAGTTCGAAATAAATACCACCAATAATGATCATGATGAGTATACCGCTGATCATCGGTCTGATCAGAAATCCGATAATCTTTTCTATCCCTGACTGGCTGTAGGATTTTAACTCATATTCCTCGATCCCCAGGTTGCTGATTATCTCATCAATGGATTCCACGATGCCCTCACAGTATCCGTGGCTTACTGCTTCGTTGGCCGTAAAGGTCAGGACCTGTCCCGTATCACTTACCCCGGCAACGTAAAGCCTGGGATCAACCATGGCTTCAGCGATGGAAGGGTTGCGGTGCCAGACCACGGTAGTATCGGATCCCGAAATGATAGTATCTTTTCCATGAGCTTCGGCAGTAGCTCTCATGGTAGCCCTCATATAGGACTGGTATTTATCCGGAACCTGCTCACCGGTCTGATTGACAACTGTGGCCGCACCTATCTTGCCGCCGGGCTTCATATATATGCTGTCACATGCAATTGCAATAAGAGCCCCGGCAGATGCTGCATTGTCGTCAATGAATACATATACCGGTACGGTTGTATTAAGCAGTTTAGTCCTTATGGAATCGGCTGCACTTACTTCCCCTCCGTATGTGTTCAGATGCAGAATTATCAGGTCGGCTCCCATCGACATCGCCTCCTTAACAGCTTCTCTGGTTATTCGCCAGGTTGGAGCAGCAATCATATCTTTTATGTCAAAGGTAAAGATGAGGGTTTTCTCCGGAGTGTCTGTTTCAGATGACTGGACCGGAAGATCCGGGGAGGAATCAGGAATTGAATCAGGAGCCATAATCTGGCTGCTGAAAAGTTGTGCCATCAGACAGAAAGCAACCAAATAAATCGTACGTTTCATAATGAACGGTTATATCATCAAAAGTAAGAATATTTTCTGCTAAATTTGTGGGGTTATTCAAAACGACCTTATGGAATTAAATAAACTGACGGCAATTTCCCCGGTGGATGGTCGTTACAGGTCAAAAACCGAGGCTCTTTCTCCCTATTTTTCCGAATATGGCCTGATCAAATACCGTGTGAAGATAGAAGTGGAATATTTCATTGCCCTTTGCAGGACCGGAATCCCCCAGTTGGCTGATGTGACTGAAAGTCAATTTGATGATATCCGAAAAATATATACGGAATTTTCCCTTGAGGATGCTCAGAAGATCAAGGATGTAGAAAAAACAACCAATCATGATGTGAAGGCTGTTGAATATTTCGTAAAAGAAAAGTTCGAAGAAACTGGCCTTAAAATTTTTAAGGAGTTTATCCATTTTGGACTTACTTCACAGGATATTAATAATACAGCTACACCGCTTTCCCTTAAAGATGCCCTGGAGAGTGTCTATTATCCCATGCTCGACCAGCTTACGCAGAAATTAGAAGGATTAGCTGGCAACTGGGATGAAATTTCCATGCTGGCACGAACACATGGACAGCCTGCCACTCCCACCAGACTTGGCAAAGAGATCAGAGTTTTTATTGAACGGCTGGATGTGCAACTGGAACAGCTGGAGGAGATCCCTGTGCCCGCGAAATTTGGAGGGGCATCAGGTAATATGAACGCACACCTGGTAACTTACCCTGAGATTGACTGGTTCTCATTTGGTGAGCAGTTTGTGGGAGAAGTTCTTGGGATGAAGCGATCATGGCCCACTACTCAGATAGAACATTATGATAATCTGGCTGCCATCTTTCACGCCCTCGAACGGATTAATACTATCCTTCTGGACCTTTCCAGGGACATCTGGATTTACGTTTCCATAGATTACTTCAAACAGAAAATCCTTAAGGGAGAGATCGGTTCATCCGCTATGCCTCATAAGGTGAATCCGATCGATTTTGAAAATGCAGAAGGTAACCTCGGTCTGGCCAATGCCGTTTTCCAGCACCTGGCTTCCAAACTGCCGGTTTCAAGGCTTCAGCGCGACCTCACAGATTCTACTGTGTTACGGAACCTGGGAGTACCCCTGGGACATACTGTAATTGCTTTACAATCACTGATCAAAGGCCTTGATAAATTGATAGTGAATGAAACAGCAATAAGGGCTGATCTGGATAATCACTGGGCTGTTGTCGCTGAGGCGATCCAATCAGTGTTGCGGAGGGAAAACTATCCTGAACCCTATGAAGCGTTGCTGCAGCTGACCCGAACCAATGAAGAAATAACCGGTGCTACCCTCAGGGAATTTATCCTGGGATTATCCGTATCTGACAGTGTGAAAGAGGAACTGTTAAAAATAACTCCCCATAATTATACAGGTTTGTAAAATCTTCCGTTTCTAATAAGAAGGCTGACCCATGAGAAGATTTTTCAAGCTTTTACGCTATCTGTTACCCTATAAATGGTATGTGGCCCAGAATGTTATCTATAATATACTGGGGGCGTTTTTTGCACTCTTTTCATTTGCCATGGTAATCCCTTTCCTTAGGGTATTGTTTGACAGTCAACCCATGGTATTCGATCGCATGGACTTTGAACTGAGCACAGACTACCTCATGCATACCCTCAATTTTTATATGAGCAGGATGATGACCGATTACGGAAAGGCGGGGGCACTGATGCTGGTCAGCATCCTGGTCGTAACTTTCAGCCTGTTGAAAAACGGACTGCTTTTCGTGGCCAATTATCTGCTTGCTCCCATTCGAACTTTTACTGTCAGGGACATAAGGAATGAGATTTATGAGAAAGTATTAAAACTCCCACTTTCCTATTATACAGAGGCCAGGAAAGGGGATGTAATTGCCCGTATGTCAAGTGATGTACAGGAGATTGAAACTTCCATCATGAGCTCGTTGCAAATGGTGTTCAGGGACCCTATAACTATTATTATCTATCTGATCTTTCTCTTTTCCATCAGTTTTAACCTGACCCTTTTTGTGGTTCTCATCTTGCCGGTGGCCGGTTTCATTATCGGCAGGATCGCCCGGA
>CAZIAU010000052.1:0-10943 GCA_964536755.1 uncultured Bacteroides sp.
CTCGCTCTTGTAGTACGTTCGCCGCTGGGTCCGATTTTCAAATAGGAGTAATTACCAACGGTTGCGGTTTCCAGCAAGGCCGGGTCATCGATAATCTGGTTTGTTGTGAGCTGGTCAATGGGGATGTATTCCAGGTCATCGGTACAACCTGACCAGACAAACAACATAATAAATATTACATATATTGCTCTACCTGTTTTCATAAGGTTAAGTTTTAAGTTCATTGTTAAATATCAAATCTGATACTGAATAGAAATTTTCTGGTTGGCCGGTATCTTTCAAGGTCGGCAAATGGATCCTGAAAACTGGTATCTGAATCCCCGTACGGGAATTTTGTAAATATCCCCAGGTTTTCAACGATGGCAGATAAATACACATTCCTGATCCCGGAGAACAATTTGGGAATCCTATATGCCAGTCTGATACTCTGAATTTTCAGGTAGCTGGCATCGTATATAAATATACTGGATTCATTACGGGAGTTGAAAGGATCGGTGTACAGTAATTGGGGCAAATCAGCAATATCACCAGGCTTTTCCCATCTGGTCCAATCCTGCCATTTGGTAATTTTTAACCTGTTACTGCCAAGATCATGTACCGAATAATTGGCTTCCGTAAATACTTTATGTCCGACAGCAAAGTTTGTGAGAATGGTCAGGGAAAGATTCTTATAGCTGAGATCGTTGCTGAAACCTCCTGTAAATGCCGGGTCTGCCGCGCCAATGGCCAGCAGGCTGGCGTCAGAGTATGTACTGGTTGTTACAATATTTGTGGGATCTATATTGTCCCCGCCGTTTATTAAGGCGCCGGTTTCATCTTCCCACCTGGTCCAGAGTGGCTCACCGTTGTCGGGATCTACCCCTGCCCACTCTCTCATATAAAAATAGACCAGGGGTTGACCTTCCCTGATAATGGTGAACTCATCGATAATATCTTTATGTTCGTACAACTCCATAACTTTGTTCCTGTTGATGTTCAGGTTCAGGTTTGTTTGCCATTTAAACATTCCATCAAGATTATTGGTCGTGATATTCAGGTCAATGCCCCGGTTACGTACACTGCCTATGTTTCTTTCCTGATTGTTGAATCCGGATGCAGCTGGTAAAGGTACCGCCTGGAGCAGGTCAGTGTTCAGTGTGTTGTAAAGGTCCAGTTCGAACATTACACGGCGATATATTCCTAACTCAATCCCAACATTGGTGGTATGTGCTGTTTCCCATGTAAGAGCAGGATTCGGCAGGCGGGAAGGAAGAGCTCCGGCACTGCCGTCGTATGCGGTCCGCTCACTGAATTCATAAGTTCCCATATGAAGGTAATTGGCGATATTGGCATTACCTGTCTTTCCGTAACTTGCTCTGAGCTTCAATATATCGAGCCATCCGTAACCGGACAGGAAGCTCTCTTTATTGATCCGCCAGTTTGCACCTATGGAATAAAAAGTGGCCCATTTGTAATCTGCACCAAACCTGGATGATGCGTCACGTCTCAATGAACCCACAAGATAATACTTGTTAAGGTAGTTATAATCCAATTGTCCGAAATAGGATTTAAATCCGGTCTCATATTTGGTTCCCTGGGTCAGGTTTGGGACACCGGCCGAACTCAGGGCAGTCATCCCGGCAACCACGCCGTTTGCCCTGGCATCAACGAACTGTGAATTGCTGTAGGAATATTCCTGGCCCAGGATCCCGTAAAGTGTGTGGTCTCCAAACTTGCGGTTGAGGTGCGCCGTGTTCGATGTGATGATACCTGTTCCATAATCGTACTCCCACTCCACATATCCGCCGGAAGTATATCCCTCCTCGTTGTCTGCAGTGAACATAACACTCTCGTCCGAAAAATCATAACTGACCCTGGTGTTCGTGTTAAATCTGAGCCAGTCAGTTATCTGCCAGTCCATTTCAAAAGCTGCTGTACCTTCAACCGATTTGTCACTGGTTGATGAAGTTTCCCTTTCCAGGATATAGTTCTGCCTGGTGTAATGATACCACAGGGGAACTATGTCAGTATTCATAACCGGAGTGAGATGACCATTTATCCCACCTTCCATATACGGGTCATCATAAGGAACATTGGACAGAGATTCCCATCTGGGCTCATTGTCAAACCAGGAATAGGGATTTGATGCATAAGCTCCGGTCAGTCTTAGATTAAATTGCAGGTTATCAAAGACTTTATGACTGATATTGCTTCTTAATGTAGCCTTCGTATACTCCCTGTCAATCATTGTGGCTTTCTCATCATGCAGATTACCACTCACATAGAATGTAGTCCTGTCATTGCCTCCTGACATGGCCAGCTGGGTCTGGTTGATGAACCCGGGTCTGTTGAGCAAGTCATACCAGTCAGTATCTGTATCGAGGACACTGGATGGAAGAATCAGGTCCCTGTATTCCTCGAAGGTTTTATTGACAAAACTCGGATTCCCTTCTGAAACCCTGAGGTCGTACAAATTCTTTAATCCTAATACCTGCTGTTCATACAGGCTGGCAGAATTGTGAACCTCGACCCGGTCATCCCAGTTGAATGTGGGACCAACTGTACTGCTGACGGAAACTTTGAAGTCGTCTGCACGTCCCCCTTTGGTAGTGATCACGATCACACCATTGGCCGCGCGTGAACCGTAAATGCCGGTGGCTGCAGCATCCTTCAGGATTGTAACTGATTCAACATCAAGGGGATTGTAATCGCCCCCGATAATACCATCAACAACAATAAGTGGATTTGTGCTGGCACCAATGGAGCCTGCTCCACGTATGACCATATCAGCATCACTGCCGGGGTCACCGGAGGTATTTGAAACAATTAATCCGGGGACCCTTCCCTGCAGCATTACATCCAGACTCGTGGATACGGGTGCTGTTTTCAGAGCATCCTCGGAAACGACAGCGACCGAGGATGATAATTCCGACAGACGCCTTGAACTGTACCCGACCACTACGATCTCGTCAAGTACCTCCATCTCCGCTGACAGTGAAACATTAATAATCCTCTGGTTGCCAACAGTAATCGACTGAGTGAGGTACCCAATATATGAAAATTGGAGTACAGCTTCTTCATCGGGAACCGTAATTGAATAGTTCCCGGAATTATCGGTGATGGTCCCCCGGGTAGTTCCGGTTACCAAGACATTAACACCGGGTAACACATCACCTGTATTGGAATCGGTAATTGTACCCTGAACAGCAATCTGCTGTAAAACTCCGGAGGGACTATCAACAGGGAATTCAAGTTGAGGCGGATCAGGGCTTGTGGCCAGGACATTTGATACCCCGGCAACAATGATAATAAGCACCATTTTAAACGCTAAAATGATTCTTTTTAGGTTAGGGTAATGATAATTCATGAGTCAAGATTTTAGTTTTAGGATTTTAAAAAGAATGCCAGTGGAATTGGCTAATCTAGTTTTAGTGATTACTAAAGTAACTTTTAAAAAATAATTTCCAAATGCATGTTGAAAAATATATTCTGGAAGGATGATCCTGACTTCCTTGATTTCCACTCTGGGCCGATTCTATCTAATATAAAGAATAATATCTTTGTCTATTTCTTTTTCAAATAATTAGATCCAAAACATGTGTATTCGTCATCTTTAAAAGATACATCAAAAATAGTTTCAATCTCAGTTTCAGTGACTCTCCTAATTGTCCAGCGCGCTTTACCTCCAGGTAAATTCTCAATTATTTCAGTCTCAAAGATCAGAACAGAATCACTGGAAAGTGATTCGTTCAGGGTGTATTGATTGACAAATCCTTCAATATTAAATTGCCTGAAGACTATTTTTCCCCTGTCATTATCGAAACTGATAAAACCTTTATCAATATGATGTTCTCCTTCGGGTCTTTTTTCAGAGGGCTCAAATTTTGAATCATTAATCACCTCAATATAGCTACTATTCATAACGAATTGAAAGCTTGATTCGATGCTGGACTTCTCGTTTCCAAAACCACTGCCCGATCCATTCCACTCTCCTATTAAAAAAGCTACTTTATCAAAATGATTAGTTTGTGCAAGGGCCTTTCCGGATGAAAAAACAAGTCCTATAATCAATAATGTAATTCTCATTTACATCAATTTATCAAACCATCGCTGCCACTATTCGTTCCGGTGTAAGCGGTAAAATATATAGCCGGGCTCCAACAGCATCGTATATAGCATTGGCAAGTGCTGCACCCACTGTCGTGATAGCCGGCTCTCCACAGCCCTGGGGTGGTATATCCGGATTATCGACCAGGATTACATCAATCGATGGGGCATCAGTAAACCGTGTAATCTGATAAGAATCAAAGTTCTCCGTTATTACTTTCCCACTGCTGAATTCAATCTCTTCGGTCAACGCAGCGCCAATTCCCATTGTAATCCCACCTTCGATCTGTAGTTTCGCGCCCTGCGGGTTAATGATTTCACCCATGTCCTGAGCGCAAACAACATGTTCTACTTTCACCTTTCCGGTGGATATGTTCACAGATACCTGTGCAATTGTTGCCACGTAAGTATTCAGATAATTCGTACAGGAGATACCGTATCCCTTACCGCTTGGACTTTTATCAAAATTATGTCCGAATTTATCCGCAGCAGCTTTGAGCACCCGGATCATTCGGTTATCCGTCAGGTTATTCATGCGAAATACCAGGGGATCCATCCTGGCTTCCCGGGCAAGTATATCGGTATGAGATTCCATTGCAAAAACATTTGTATTGCTTCCCGGGCCTCGCCAGGCACCGGTTCTGAATGGATGCACACTGCTTCTGTTCCTCGTATTTACGCGGTAATGTGGGATGTTGTAGATCGGCTCCGAACTCCGAGAACCGGTAAACAGGATATCACACTCCCAGAACGTAATATGGCCTTCGGCATTTAAGCCAGATTCTAATTGAACCAGAGCCGCAGGACGAAACGTATCATAAAAAAACTCTTCCTTTCTTGTCCATGCAAGTTGAACGGGATGCCCGGTAATTTTCGATAATATAACGGCTTCGCTGATCTGTTGGCCGGATTTTTTCCCGCCGAAACCTCCACCCACAAAAGGAGTAATTACATGAATGTTTTCTTCAGGTATATCCAGAGTCTCAGCTACTGTTGCCTGTACCCGAAAAGGAGCCTGTGTTGATGCCCAGACAGTTACTTGTTCATCTTCCACATGTGCCAGGACTGTATAAGGTTCCATGGGGGCATGTGCAACATAGTGGTTATAAAATTCAGATCTGACTCTCTGTTTCGCTTTAGCACGCCCATCTGCCAGGCTCCCTTTTTCAACATAAACGCGGCCATCAGGTGCGGCTTTTTTAAGATGATCGAAAATTGACTGATTATCAACTTCTGGTTCAGGCACATCCCATTTCGCAGAAATCAGTGCAAGTGCATTTTCAGCAGGTTCCGGATTTTCATGCAACACAGCAATCAATCCTTCTTCCTGGATCACAATCGCACCGGCAATATTATGAGCTTCAGAGATATCAACAGATACTAATTCAGCATCATGTGAGGGTGGCCGAAGGATTTTTGCGAACAGCATACCCGGGAGCTTTATGTCACCCGTGAATTTCGCTTCGCCTGTTACTTTTTGCCTGGCGTCCATTCTCATCGTCGGCCTGCCGGAAACAGAATGTTCCGAAATGGGCTTTATGGACACGTTGGATATATGCCGTTCAATCTGCTTCCCTTCCGCCAGCTCAGCATATGTCACTTTTATAGCTGAGTTCAATTTATCGCTGATCACGCCATCTTTAACAACAAGGCGTTCAGGTGACAGGTTTAGTTGTTCCGATGCCAGTTGAAGTAATACCGCCCTTGCCTCGGCTCCTGCCTTCCGAAGCGGCGGACCATAATATTTCGTGCTTCGGGAACCCACAGTGCCACTATCCCACGGGCAAAGCAGAGTATCTCCCATGACCATGTCAATCGAATCAAGATTTACATCAAGTTCTTCCGCCAGCATTTGTGCCATTGAAGTAATAACTCCCTGCCCCATCTCGATTTTACTGCAGAACAGGGATACCCTTCCATCTTCACCAATTTTCAGATATGCATTAAAGTCGGTTGGATAATCTCTGTCGCGTTGCTGAAGAACAACCGCACCAAAAGTTCCTGTTGTAAAGAATATAAAAACACCATTGCCTGAAATCTTCAGGAAATCCCGCCTTGAAAACTTAAAGCCTGCTGAACCAACCTTATCACTTGCCATATTAGCTGAAAATAAAATAAATATACTTATTAATTCGCTCTATTTCAATCCGGTTTAAAAGAGCATATTCTTCTCTAATTTTGATATGAAAGCCGGAAGGAAATTAAGTTTTGAGCCCCAGTTCCGGTTCGCCCTTGAAGGTAAACCCTGGGCATTCATTTTTTGGTGACGTTATAAATTTCTCAGCGACCGGCTTTTCAAATACGTGATGGGGCTCATCCGTCTGTTTTATTTGCATCAGAAACAGTAAACTCAATCAGAATTTTGTCTGGAATATCAGCCTGATCTATGATTTCGGTAATCACTATACTGCTATAAAATAAATTTTCATTTGTTTCTCTTTTCGATTTTTTCCTACCAGAAGTCAGGTTCAATATGTGAACTGCCTTTATAATCCCTGCAGTCAACACAATACTTGTTTACTCTCCCAAACCTCAGTTCCGTAAAGAGATAACCTTCTGACAGGTATATGGGAAGTGTAATGTTATCTCTATAAGCCAAATATGGAGGGAATCGCCCGGGAGCACAATAGGTAGGATCCTTATAGATTTCTAAATCGGGGACATCTTCCACAAAAACCCTCTTTTCGGCATCATCTGAGATCCCGAAATATCCAACTACCAGTTCTTCATCGTTGTCCACGCTGCAGATATTCCCCGGTAAAATCGAGGGTTGAACATCAAACAGATTCCCTTTGTCCTGGAGGTTCTTACCAAGTTCATCCCAGTACCTGAATGCAGTCTGACTCAATGAGATCTGCTGAACCAGCAAACAATACCTGTAATGCAACCTGCGGGTATCGTTGGTAACATAATTTAAAGGCATCTTCCGAAAATGCTCACCCTCTATGTTTCCTACGTCCAATGTAAAAATATTAGGTAACTCTTGAGTTATCCAACAGGTAAACCATGTGCTTGAATCGGGCATCTCCTTCAATATTCGGTCCACATCGTAAATCCATGCTTCATTTTGGGGATTCCGGATCTCGTAGGTTTCAGTCAGCCTCCACCTCAGATACCTGGCCGAATCCTTTTCAATGGTATAATCCATGTAGAATTGCACACCTTCCTCCGTGACCTCGGGATCCCTGGTCGGATGATCCTCCCTGACATAGTAAATTGAATCTATCTCCGATACCGGATATATTCTCTCATACTCCGATTCATATCGCTTCCCTTCCCGGGTAATGAAGATGATCCTGTAAACCTCACCAGAGACCAGAAAACCCTCATCAAAGTTGCCACTGTAAGTTCCGGGTTCAGATTCTTTGAATTCGGTTGTAGTTCCGCTTAAAGCTTCAATTTCCACATGACAGTCAGATACCGGATCATATTCCGGATAAACAATTGTGGATGAACGGGAAATATTAATGGTCTGTACCCCCTGACCGGTAGTTAGTTGAGCTATAACAACCATTGTTCCTGTTTTCAATTCATTTTCACCCGGAAAGTATTGCTCGATGCAACCTGTGAGAAAATGAAGTGCAATTCCAAGTACAACAATGAGGTAATTACGCATTGCACAGAAAAAAAATAATCTATCCTTAAAGTTAGCCATAAATGATCAAATTGATCTGCCGGAAAAGATGAAATTGGGACAGCCGGGTATAACCAGGAGTAATTTTTGAGTAAGGTATGCCAGAAACGGGGAAAGACCGGGCGCAATCAAGAACGATGAAGAATATTATCCGTTTGGAACACTACCTAAGAATAATTAGCATAAATTTAATTAATAATAAGCTTCGGGACTTAAGTCCGGCCAGTTCATAACAGGATCAATTTTTATATGCTCAACTAATGAAGGAGGAATAGAAATGAAACTGCGTATTGTTATTGTCTCAAAACTTATCGTGATCTTCAATTTTTATGCTTTTACCCAGACTGCTATACCGGGTGGTAATGTAAGCGGTACCTGGGAGCTGGCTAATTCACCCTTTATCATCCAGGGAGGTATTACCATTCCAGATGACTCGACCTTGGTAATCGAACCGGGTGTTAAAGTTGAATTTCAGGGGCACTATTCACTAACAGTTTTAGGTCGTTTGCTGGCTGTTGGCACAGAAGCGGATTCAATTCTGTTTACTATAAATGATACCACGGGGTTCAGTGATCCGGACACTAGCCTGGGAGGGTGGTATGGTATCAGATTCCCGGATACACCTTTAACTAATGATTCATCAAAAATAGTTCATTGTTGCCTTGAATATGGTAAAGCCTTTGGATCAGTCTGGTATTTGAATGCTGGGGGTGCGATCTGCATCATCCAATTCGGGAAGGTGCTGATTTCCAACTGTCTGATAAGGAATTGCAGTGCAGTTAGTCCAACCGATCATCCTCCTATCGGAGGAGGCTTATACCTGTTTAAATCCAATGTGATCTTAAGGGAAAATACCTTTATAAACAACCGGGCCAAATACGGTGGGGCCATTTTCTTTGATGATTCAAATCCGGTTTTCATCGATAATATCATTATGAACAATGCTGCAGTTTATGGAGCCGCTATTTCTATGGGGGGTGAAAGTCATCCAACCTTCACAAATGATAAGATATTAAATAACAAGGCTGAGAAACATGGAGGTGGATTGCATTTTACTAAACCTTCGGAGGTTACCTGCAATCAAATAACGGTAAGAGGAAACAAGGCTGAGTGGGGAGGTGGCATTGGTGTAGGGGGAGGAGAGCTGATAGCGAATAACTGTCATTTTGCGGAAAATCAGGCAGAACTCTGGGGGGGCGGTGTTGCCGGTGATTTTGCGACCCTGCAATTAAGCAATTGTACCTGTGAACGGAACAGATCCGATTGGGGAAGCGGCGGATTACATATGGATCATGCTTATGCAGATATTTTGGAGTGCGCCTTTGTTGAGAACAATGCGGTTTTTGGCGGTGGATTTCATGCTGTTTTTAGCCAGATTACTTCCAAAAACAATACTTTCCTTCATAACAATACAGAATCGGGTGGTGCAATACATCTGGAAGACAGTGATTGTATGATTGATCAATGTCAGTTTGAGGGGAACCAGGCTATGAACGGTACAGGAGGCGCCATTGATTGTAGTGTTGATTCGATCGTATTTGGCAGAAAGTATAGGCTTACAATAAACCGAAGCAGCATTTTAGAAAACAGGGCCAGTATGCATAGCGGTGCAGTACGTATTGAACAAACACAATCGGACTTTTCATTGCTTGACCTTGTTCTGGATTCTTGTCAATTCATCAGAAATAGCGCCGATGTTTATGGTTCGCTGAGGATTGGAGGCTACATTGAAGGTTTTAAGTTAGCCAACTGCATTTTCAGTGGCAACACTTCTGATCGATATGTTGGCGGACCAGGATTTATTTCAAACTCAAAAGGTTCTGTTTATAACTGCATCTTTAATTCTAACTATTCAGGTTATTCTGACAGTACAAAAACTGCCCACGGGGCCAGCCTTTTTTTCGAGTCAGAAGTTGGTTTTGTTAATTGCACATTTGTCGATACCTCCTCAAGCGGCGGCGTCGGACTTTCTGTTCGTAGGGGAACAAAAACAGATATAACAAACACTATTTTCTGGTCCTGCGGAGATCGCCCGGTCAGCATTGTTACAGCAGCCGATCTGGGTTGCAGTGTAAATATTAATTATTGCGATATAGAAAACGGGCCTGATTCCATTTATATTTCAGATTCTTTGTCTGTATTGAATTGGGGGATTGGTAACATTGCAGATGATCCACTGTTCCTTGATTTACAAAATTCGGATCTGCATTTAATGGAATCAAGTCCCTGTATTGGTGCAGGCATTAACAGTTTTATTCTCAATGAAAGATGGATAAACGCGCCCACCAGCGATATTGAAGGAAATCCCAGGCCCACTCCTTTGAATTCTGAAGCTGACATGGGTGCATACGAACATGCACTTGGCGCAACGGCCACAACCGGCTATGTCAGTTTTGAAACTCCGGATGAGATTATTCTATATCAAAACTACCCTAACCCGTTCAGGGAATCGACCACATTCACCTATCTCCTGTTATCTCCATGCAGGGTCGAATTGAGCATATATAATATCTATGGACAGTGTGTTACAACACTCGTCTCTGAATATCAAATTAGCGGGCTGTACAATTTGGTATGGCCGGGAAGCGATATTGCAGGTGGCCAGTACTTTTACAGATTGGAAACAGACAGGGGAGCTGTAAAATCAGGTAAACTGCTAATGATCAAGTGAATTAGCACTTCCCTTCTTATCAGTCCGGGAAACGTACACCGGTGATTTGTTCACATCGTTCCAAAAACTGGTCCTGCAGGTTGGTGTTATCAGCCTCTGTGGCATATCGGGTTTCTTTCTGGTGGAAAAAATAACGACCACTTACTTTGACATCTTTGCTTACAGCAAGCCACACCTGTGTCTCAATTCCTTTCTGCAGGTCATCAGGCGCCCCTTTTCCTCCCATTTTTGTAGGAACCCAGCCGGGATTGACAGCATTCGAATATACTTCTGGCCATTTACGAGCTACTGCCTTGGCCAATATAAGGTCATGCAGTTTGGAGTCGGAGTAACTGATGCGGCCAGTATCCATTCTGTTCAGATCCGGATTTCCACTCAAATGCATTCCCGAACTCATATAGATAAGTCGCCTGGGCTTTTGAATCAAACAGGTCAGTATATATGGGGCAAGTGTATTTACTGTTAAAATAATCTGGTTCGATGCCTGGTAGACTCCGGCATTATGAATTATTGCGTCAAAAAGGCCCAGATCATTAACTTCTTCAGCTAATT
>CAZIAU010000053.1:0-10914 GCA_964536755.1 uncultured Bacteroides sp.
GATCAAAGGAGAAAACCGCTCTGAAATGCTGACTTCGATCCCGGCCATACAGCCCATCGAAAACAGGGACCTGACCCTGATTGCCTCGGGATTTGGCCACCGGATTCATCCCATTTATAAGATCAGGAAGCTCCATACGGGGATAGACTTTTCGGCACCTGTGGGAACTCCCATTTTCGCTACGGCTGACGGTGTGGCTGAAACGGTGACCCGTTCGGGACGGGGAATGGGAAACAGGATAGTTATTAACCATGGGTATGGTTATAAAACTGTTTACGCATATATGGATGAGATCAGCATCAGGCAGGGCAGCAGGGTAAAAAGAGGTGATGTGATCGGAACCGTTGGTGACACTGGATTGAGCGTGGCGCCTCACCTGCACTATGAGGTTCATCTCAATGGTGAACCGGTAAATCCCATTAATTATTTTTTCCTTGAATTGAGCCCCGGGGATTACGACCGGTTGATTTTAATCTCCATCATGTCCGGTCAGTCTTTTGATTAATATGACTTTTTTGTATATTGCATAAAGTATGGAGAGATTCCAATTTTGCCCTGAAACCCTAGCCTACCAGCGAGTCCAGTCAACCGGATGGCAAAAGTTATTCCGGTTTCTTTTATTTACCGGGCTTACCCTGCTGTTTGGAATCGTTTTACTTATACTGAGGGACAATCATTTACAGTCACCCCGCTCTGACACACTGGCACTGGAGCAACTTCAGGTTACCTACCAGCTGGAGCTCCTGAACCGAGATATGGCCCGCTATGAGAGTTTGCTGCAACAGGTGGCCAATAATGATGATAATATATACAGGGTATATTTTGAAGTGGACCCGTGGCCGGCTACCTTTCGAAATGCCGGTGTGGGTGGTTCCAACAGGTATGATTACCTGAGGCAACAGAAGCACGGGGACCTTTTAATAAAGACCAGCAGGAACATAGATCAGATAGAGAGAAAACTGGTTGTCCAGTCGACCTCTTTCGATCAGGTAATTGATATGGCTGCCACCAAGGAGGAGAGGCTCGCTGCGCGACCCGCCATTCAACCGATAAGCTCCAGGGACCTGACTCGATTCGGATCATCATTCGGAATGCGCTATCACCCCATTCTCAAGGTGATCAGGCCACATGAAGGGATCGATCTGACAGCACCAAGGGGTACAAATATATATGCAACTGCCGATGGAAAGGTGATCCAGGCCGGATACAGGGCCGGGGGATTCGGAAAAAAGATCCTTATTGACCATGGTTTCGGATACCAAACACTATACGGACATTGTGATAAAGTGCTGGTTGAGTCCGGACAGACAGTAAAGCGAGGTGAAGTTATAGGCAATGTGGGAAGCACGGGATTATCCAAATCACCGCATCTTCACTACGAGGTTCATGTAAACGGCAGGCCGGTGGATCCCATCAACTATTATGCAAACGATCTGTCCAAGGAGGAATACGAACGGATGATTATAATGCTCTCCAACGCCGATCCTTCATTTGATATCAACTGATCCGGCGGTAATGATATGAGGCAGTTGGTAACTTTCCTGATCTCCATTTCACTTCTTCAGGGTGCTCAGAGCATGAGCAGGTGCGACACTGTTCCTGAGGAGCAGAGCATGAGCAGGTGCGACACTGTTCCTGAGGTGCAGAGCATGAGCCGGTGCGACACTGTTCCTGAGGTGCAGAGCATGAGCCGGTGCGACACTGTTCCGGAGGATACCATCTGCATCATCGGTACCGGGGATATCATGCTCGGGACAAATTATCCCTCGGAGAGCTATCTTCCCCCCGGTGAGGATTGTTCACCCCTGCTGGAGCCCGTGCATCAGGTGCTGCAATCGGGGGACCTGCTGTTCGGGAACCTGGAAGGGGTTTTCTGTGCTGAGGGTGGTACTCCCAAACAGTGCAGGGATACTACCAGGTGCTATGTGTTCAGGATGCCTGATCATTTTATAAACTGCCTGGTCGAGGCAGGATATGATGTACTGAGCGTGGCCAACAATCATGTGAATGATTTTGGCGAGGAGGGCAGGAGGGCTACTGCAGGTTTGCTTGACTCATCGGGAATTGCGTTTGCCGGATTCATTTCCCACCCCTGGACCATCTTTGAAAAGGGGGGGATAACTTACGGTTTTGCGGCATTTGCACCCAATAAGGGTACCG
This sequence comes from uncultured Bacteroides sp., assembly GCA_964536755.1. GTDB lineage: Bacteria > Bacteroidota > Bacteroidia > Bacteroidales. The sequence goes on from CAZIAU010000053.1 coordinate 2,161, forward strand.
TGGACCTGAAAAATTATGAGCGGGCGGCACAGATTACACGGATGCTCGATTCTGTGGCCGATATTGTGATCATCTCTTTTCATGGCGGGGGCGAAGGTCAGGATCATCAGCATGTGGTAAGGGGTGACGAGGAGTACCTTGGCTACAACAGGGGAAGCGTATTCCGCTTCGCTCATGATGTTGTTGATGCCGGTGCCGATGTGGTATTCGGTCATGGTCCCCATGTAACCAGGGCCCTGGAGCTTTACCGGGACAGGCTGATATGTTACAGCCTGGGGAATTTCGCCACCTACCGGCGGTTTAACCTGAGGGGACCCAACGGAATCGCACCTGTGGTGAGGGTCAGGGTGGACAGGCAGGGAAAATTCCTGGGTGCTGACGTGGTGCCGGTCTGTCAGCCGGGAGAGGGGGGACCGAGGGTTGATCCCCGCAACAGGGCTGTTATAAAGCTGAAGGAACTGACCGAAACAGATTTCCCGGACCAGGAACTGACCATCCGGCCCGACGGCCTCATTCTGAGGAAGTAAAAGCCCGGGAAGGCTTGATTTCTAAAACTAAAATGTTTAAATTGGTTTTTTATTATTCGTAAAAGGAGCCGTATGCCTTACAAAGAAACAAAAGTTGAGAAGTTGTATTATTCCATCGGGGAGGTGGCCGAAATGTTCGGGGTAAACACTTCACTGATCAGGTTCTGGGAAAAGGAATTTGATATTATCAAGCCTAAAAAGAATAAGAAGGGTAACCGGCTTTTCACACAGACCGATATTGATAATTTTCATATTATCTATCACCTGGTTAAGGAAAAGGGCATGACATTGAAGGGAGCGAAGAAAAAGATGAAAGAGAATAAGGAGGATACCGAACATAATTTTGAGATAATAAAGTCCCTTGAGAGCATCAAGGAGATGCTTATTGATGTAAGAGAGAGTTTCTGAGCCGGGTATGCTTTACCGGAATTAATCCGATGATCATGATAAAATTAAAGGAGATAACCAGAACACTGGAACGTCTGGCACCACTGTCATTTCAGGAATCTTACGATAATTCGGGCCTCCAGGTCGGAGATCCGGAGATGGAGATAAACGGGATACTGATCACCCTGGACGTGACCGAAGAGGTGGTAGAGGAGGCGGCCGTCTCCGGCTTTAACCTGATCCTGTCGCATCACCCGGTGATATTCGGGGGACTCAAATCCCTGACCGGCCGTAGCGCTGCAGAGCGGATTGTGCTTGAGGCCATAAAGAAAGGTATAGCCATATACAGCGGACATACCAATTTCGATGCGGTCATGGGTGGAGTCAATACGGCCCTTGCCAACAGGCTCGGACTGCAGGACCAGAAGATACTGGATCCACGTAAAGGGGAGTTAAAGAAGCTGGTTGTATTTGTCCCCCGCGATTATCTCGAAAAGGTCCGGACAGCCATGTTCGATGCCGGTGCGGGACATATCGGGGCCTATGACAGCTGCAGCTTCAATATTGATGGAGTGGGCACCTTCAGGGGATCGGATCAGACAAAGCCATTTGCGGGTGAGAAGGGCAAATTGAGCCATGAACCGGAAACCAGGATAGAGACGATAATGCCTGACCATATAACAGGCAGGGTTGTGGAAGCGATGATCGGGTCGCATCCCTACGAGGAGGTGGCTTATGATATCTATCCCCTGGATAACACCTTTGAACATGCCGGGATGGGAATGATTGGCCGCCTGGAAGACCCGATGGATGAAGAGGTCTTCCTTAATTTTGTAAAGGACCGGTTTGGAGTCCCCGTGATCCGGCACTCCGCACTGCTTGGGAAACCGGTTAAAAGAGTGGCTCTGTGTGGAGGAGCCGGCAGCTTCCTGCTGGGCAGGGCCAAAGCTTCGGGAGCCGATGTGTTAATAACGGGTGACTTCAAATACCACCAGTTTTTTGATGCTGAAGGCAGGATCGTGATCCTGGATATCGGTCATTTTGAAAGTGAGCAGTTTACAAGGGAACTTTTTTATGATCTACTTAAGAAAAAATTCCCTAAATTTGCAATCCGTTTATCGGAAACAGACACAAATCCAATTAAATATTTTTAGTACATGGCCAAAGCAAATAAAAGTGCAGATGTTGCTGAAATGACAGTTGCTGAAAAGCTGAAAGCATTGTATGACCTGCAGCTGGTTGATACTGCCATTGATAAAATAAGGATCCTTCGTGGGGAGTTACCCCTTGAGGTGCAGGACCTGGAAGACGAAATTGAAGGATTGCAGACCAGGGTTTCCAAGTACGATGAGGATATCGAGAACCTGGAAAAATCCATCGCGGGAAAAAACATGGAGATAAAGAATTCAGGGGAACTCATCAAAAAATATGAGGAGCAGCAGAATAATGTGAGGAACAACAGGGAATACGATTCTCTTTCCAAGGAGATTGAATTCCAGACCCTGGAGATTGAGCTTTGCGAAAAGCGCATCCGGGAATTCACTACTCAGATAGAGGAGAAGAAGCTGGTCATTGAAGAATCATCTGGTGTCCTGAATGAGCGCAAGCTTGACCTGGAAAACAAGAAGAAGGAGCTGGATGACATCATTGAAGAGACAAAGAAGGAAGAGGATGTGATGGAGAAAAAATCGGCCGAGCTTGAAGCGATCATCGAATCCAGGCTGGTAACCGCCTACAGGAAGATCAGGGGCAATGCCCGCAACGGACTGGCTGTTGTCCCGGTGGAAAGGGATGCCTGCGGGGGGTGCTTTAATAAGATTCCACCGCAGCGCCAGCTTGACATTGCATCCAGGAAGAAGATAATCGTTTGTGAATACTGTGGCAGGATCCTTGTTGATCATCAGATCAGCGACGGGGAAGAATAAGATCAGCGACGGGGAAGCTTAAGATCATCCATCCAGTAAGGCTCAACTTCCCGGAAACCATTCAGGGTTTCCCGCGTATCGAGCAGGAACTGTTCCATATCTGAAAGATCGTCACCGGTCAGTCCCGGTAGAGCTACCGAACCGCTATTCATGGCAGCCGGTACCAGCGTGAACATGGTGCCTTTTTTTGTCCATGGCTTATGGACCCACACAGGCAGATATCCGGGATTTTCGATCCGCGTCCCCTTATCGTCCTTAACAAGTTCCAGTTCAAAGACGATTCCCCCGTTTCTGAACCTGTCCCTCTGGTTGGATATGAAATTGCCCGTGGAATAGGCCACAAGATCTCCCTTCCCTGATCCCCTGATAGGTTGTACCACGTGGGGGTGGGACCCGATGACAGCATCGGCACCCTGACGGAACAGGAAGCCGGCCAGCTCATCCTGCATGCGGTTTTCGATTGGTTCATATTCGTTCCCCCAGTGTATGGTGACAAGGATAAAATCGGGTCTGGCTGTGGTGGCCTTCTCTATGTCCTTCTTTATCTGTACCGTATCGATCCGGTTAACGATGGCCGGTGGAGGGACCTTCAATCCGTTGGTCCCGTATGTGTAGTTGAGAAGAGCAATCCGGATACCGTGTTTTTCAATTATCAGCGGATAATTTTTAGCCCGGGCAGCAGGGCTGGCAAATGTTCCGGTATGCAGCATACCCCTCTGATCGAGCACACGGATGGTTCTTTCGAGTCCTTCAATTCCCCTGTCCAGTGCATGATTGTTGGCATTGACCAGGATGTCAAATCCTGCATCCTTAAGGGCATCGGCAAGCTCATCGGGACTGGAGAACTGTGGATATCCCCTGTAAGGAGGACCCGCGAAGGTTACCTCCAGGTTGCCGATAACCAGGCCGGCTCCTGAAAAGTAAGGTTCAAGGTATTCGAAACATGGCCGGTAATCATAACCCTGTTCCCCCGTTGCCAGAGCCGAGGCTATCTGGGTATCGTGCCCCATGATATCACCGGTAAAAATAAGGCTGAGCCTGGAGCCGGTCGTAAGTTGCCGGGGAACCTCCCGGTCACCGGCCGGGTAACCCCGGAAGGATACCTGTATATCTGGATCGCTGCTCCGAAAATCCCGGGAGGATACCTGTATATCTGGATCGCCGCTCTGTAAACCCTGAGCGGCGGTTACCTGTGAGACAAACGACAGGAACAGGATCAATAGAGAAATCGGCAGGTTACACCTCATAACCAGGGTTGAATGGTCAAATGATCAAATATAATATTTTACCAGCTGCCGCCTGCGCCTCCGCCACCAAATGAACCGCCGCCCCCTCCGCCGAAACCGCCAAATCCTCCGCCCCCGAAACTGCCGCTGCCACCTGAGAAATTTCCCCAGTGGCCCGAAGAGCGGGATCCCGACAACATGCCGAGAGCGAGCCAAAGCGGCAGGTTACTTCTGCCGATTCCCGAACTCCTTCTGCGTCCACCGAAAAGAACGGACAGCAGGATCATCATAAAGATAAATCCCCCTATGGCCGATCCTCCCCTGGAAGCGGTCTGTTTCCTGTACTGTTCGGCAGTAAATTTTCCTTCAAGCAGGGAGATGAGAACATCGGTGGCCTTATCGATACCGGCATAATACTCACCTCTCTTGAACCTTGGAATGATCTCGTTTTCCACGATGCGTTTCGCCAGGGCATCGGTGACATACTCCTCGTTCCCATATCCCGTGGCAATATACATATCGCGGTCCTGCATGTCCACCAGGATCACTATTCCGTTATCCTTGGCCTTCTGCCCCACACCCCAGGCTTCGCCGATCATTGGTGCCAGCATGGAAGCGGGGTATCCGCCATTATCATTAAGGGTGACCACGAATATCTGGGTGGAATTCCTGTATTCAAAGGCATTCAGCTTCTGATCCAGCTGTTTTGCTTCGGACGGACTGAAAATATTTGCATAATCGTTCACCCACGATCCGGGTCTGGCGGGGACGGGCAAATTGTCCTGGGTCATGCCCCATCCCGGTATCAGTACCAGGAGTAGAATCAGGTTTCTGTATTTACGGTTCATTACTGTGCTCCTCCAAATGATATTTCATCCGACAATTCATTAACATCATCATCCTTGTAAGGAAAGTGCTTCCTGAGCTGCTCGCCGGCCATCAGGATCCCTTCCTCCAGTCCCTTTGCGTACAATCCCTCGCTGAAACGCTCCTGCATCTTCACTTTGATGATGTCCCAGAAGTCGTCAGGAGTGACGCTATTGATCCCTGCATCACCCATGATAGCGAATTTCTGATCCTTTACAGCAAGATAGAACAGTACGCCGTTCCGTTTTTCGGTTTTGTGCATTTCCAGCCTGGCGAACCACCATGCGGCACGGTCCAGGACATCCTCCCTGCACCGGTTGTCGATATGTACCCTTATCTCGCCCGAAGTGTTCAGTTCCGCTTCTTTCACGGCGGATTTTATCTGTTCTTTTTCTTCTTTTGAAAAGAAATTAACTGCATTCATAATACTCTCTCTAAAATTCCACAGCCGGGACAACATCGCTGCCCTCAACTGCCTTAAAATAACCTTTCTGGTCAAAACCGGTTATACCGGCAATTATACTGTTGGGGAACTTCCTGATGGTAGTATTGAATCCCCTGGTGATCTCATTGAACTTACGCCTCTCGACGGCAATGCGGTTCTCTGTGCCTTCAAGCTGGGACTGAAGTTCCAGGAAATTCTGGTTCGCTTTCAGTTCGGGATAACGTTCAACGGTAACCAGTAATCTTGAGAGTGCGGAACTCAACCCGTCCTGTGCCTGCTGAAAGTTTGCCAGCGACTGCGGATCCAGGTTCGAGGGATCGATGGTCACGCTGGTGGCTTTGGCACGTGCCTCTATGACCTGTGTGAGAGTCTCCTGCTCGAAATCGGCATATCCTTTTACCGTATTTACCAGGTTGGGGATCAGGTCGGCCCGCCTCTGGTAAACGTTCTCCACATTCGCCCACTGTCCGGTTACCCCCTCCTCAAGTGTTACAAACGAATTATACCTGCGCACTCCCCAGAGAATGGCCAGCAAAACTACAATCGCCACGTAAATCCATGTTCTGTTCTTTTTCTTCATTTCTATATTTTTAAATGTTCAACATCCGGTTTTAATTTATTTCCCGCCATTCCGAAGCAGGACCTCCGGGAACCGGGTTTACCAGCCCGGCCAATATATGAGCAGAATTCAAATTTAACAAAACTACTCCCGATAAAACACCGAACGGCCAATTATCGGCGAAATTTCGAGGAAAACGACAGATCCGCAACGCCTTTCAGCTTTCCTGATGTGTTATAAAACCGGATCCCCTGTTCACAGGAGACATCTGAAATTTGTACTTTTGGTGATGTCTACAAGCTTCAACCAATGAACCCGGAAGAATTTAAGGCTGCCATCCTGGAAGGGATCCCTTCCAGGCTTCCCCCGGAAAAAACATATGATAAGGAGATTAATCATGCTCCCAGGAGAAAGGATATCCTTACCAGGGAAGAAAAGAAGCTGGCCCTCAGGAATGCGCTCAGGTATATCCCCGAAGAGTTTCACGAAACCATGGCCCCCGAATTTGCAGCAGAACTGGAAAAATACGGGAGGATCTACATGTACAGGTACAGGCCCGAGTACACTATATCTGCCCGGAACATCGATGCATTCCCACATCGTTCAGGGCAGGCCGGGGCCATAATGATGATGCTTTCAAATAACCTGGACAGGGCGGTGGCACAGCATCCCCACGAACTTATCACCTATGGAGGGAACGGAGCTGTTTTCCAGAACAGGCTCACCATGAAGTACCTGGCCGTGATGACCGATGAGCAGACGCTGGTGCTGAATTCGGGTCATCCCCTGGGCCTGTTTCCCTCTTACCCCGATGCTCCGAGGGTGGTGGTGACCAACGGTATGGTGATCCCCAACTACTCGGGACAGGACGATTATGAACGCATGAATGCGCTTGGTGTAACCCAGTATGGCCAGATGACCGCCGGCTCTTTCATGTATATCGGTCCCCAGGGGATCGTTCACGGAACTACCATCACGGTGCTAAATGCAGGAAGGATGAAACTGGATACCGGGGAAAAAGGGCTGGCAGGAAAGATCTTCGTGACCTCGGGTCTCGGGGGCATGTCGGGGGCACAGCCGAAAGCCACGGTGATCGCCGGGGGGATCTGTGTTGTGGCCGAGGTTAATCCGCGGGCAATAGAAATCCGCCACTCACAGGGATGGGTGGATGAGGTTTATACGGACCCGGACAAGCTAATGCTCCGTATGGAGAAGGCACGGGATAAGCAGGAGGCTGTTTCCCTGGCTTTCCACGGGAATATTGTGGACCTGTGGGAGTATCTCCTGGATCACGGGGTAAAGGTTGACCTGGGATCGGACCAGACATCGCTGCACAATCCTTTTTCCGGGGGGTATTATCCTGCGGGATATAGTTTTGATGAGTCCAACCGGTTGATGGCCGAAGAACCTGAAAGATTCATAGACCTGGTCTATGATTCCCTGCGCCGGCAGGTGAAAGCCATTAACGGCCTGGTTGGGAGAGGCATGTATTTCTGGGATTACGGGAATGCGTTCCTGCTGGAATCGGGAAGGGCAGGGGCGGATATTTTTACAGGGGACGGCAGTTACCGTTACCAGTCCTACGTACAGGCCATTATGGGTCCCATGTTCTTTGATTACGGATTCGGGCCCTTCCGGTGGGTCTGCTGTTCTTCCGATCCGGAAGATCTGCGTATTACCGACAGGCTGGCACTGGAGGAACTGCAGAAGCTTGCATCTGATGCCCCTGATGAGATCCGTGGCCAGCTTCAGGACAATATACACTGGATCAGGGAGGCTGAGGCTCACCGGCTGGTTGTGGGTTCCCAGGCCAGGATCCTGTACGCTGACTGTGAAGGAAGGGTTGCCATTGCGCGGGCGTTTAACAGGGCTGTCAGGGAAGGAAGCATATCGGCTCCCGTGGTCCTTGGCCGCGATCACCACGATGTTTCAGGGACGGATTCGCCCTACAGGGAAACCTCCAACATTTATGACGGATCGGCATTTACGGCCGACATGGCGGTACAGAATGTTATAGGGGATGCTTTCCGTGGAGCCACATGGGTTTCCCTTCACAACGGTGGCGGTGTCGGATGGGGAGAAGTGATCAATGGTGGATTTGGCATGGTACTGGATGGTTCGGGCAATGCTGACCGGCGCCTTGAATTGATGCTGCACTGGGACGTGAACAACGGTATTGCCAGGAGAAGCTGGGCCAGGAACAGGGGTGCCATGAATGCCATCAGGCGCGAAATGGACCGTACCCCTTTGCTGAATGTGACCCTGCCCAACCTGGTAAAGGACCGGTTGCTTGATGAAACGGTGCCGGACCCGGATACCTAAAACTCATCATCGCTTAACATCACAAGCATACACGAGCTGACGGGCTCGATGCCCTGATTTTTAAGGCGGCCCATAAATTCCGGGTTAACTGTACCCGGATTGAATATTACCCTTTTTGGTTTCAGGGAGATGATGTAATCGTAGTATTCGGTCTGCCTGGATGATCCTATATATAAGGATACTGTATGTACATTGTCTATATGGGGTTTACCTGTCAGGATCTCCTGTTCCTCAATCAGCCCATCACGAAAACCGACTGCCACCACCTCCTTCTCATGGCGGATCAGGCTTTTAACTGCCTTGTACGAAAACCTTAGAGGATTGGGACTGGCTCCCAGGACAACTGTTTTTCCGTTAATCACTCAACTGTTGTTTTTCATTGATTAGTACTACTGCATATGCCGAAACACCCTCCCTCCGGCCTGTGAACCCCATTTTCTCCTCGGTGGTCGCTTTTACGGAAACCCGGTCCGGGTCCAGGTTGAGCAGTCCGGCT